>NZ_JAAHGK010001026.1:0-2818 GCF_010672505.1 Okeania sp. SIO2B9
AATTTTAATATTTTGTCCTGAGACATACAATAGTATTAATAATTTAAGTGTGAGAATGTTTGCACCATATTTAGGAATTACTGAAGACCCGGCAACGGGCAGTGCTAATGGTTGTTTAGCAGGATATTTAGCTGAGTATAATTATTTTGGTGAGGCAAAAGTTAATATTAGGGTCGAACAGGGATATGAAATTAATCGACCTTCTTTATTATTGTTACAAGCAGAGAAAAAAGTAGAAGGAATAGAAGTATTAGTTGGTGGTAAAGTTATCATGGTTGCTCAAGGAAAATTGGTTGCTTAAATAAGGAAGAAGAAAGAAGGAAAAAGTGGATGGGGACTTAAATCCTAACAAGCTTGTAAACACCCTGTAGACGGCGGGGAATTACAGCGGATTTATCAAGTAAATATTAAGAGGCTGAGTTTCTGGCTATACTTAGGTTTGGCGAGTTATCATCCTTTAGTTCCAAAATTCCTGAAAGCTAGGTGATGTAAGACTTTTAACTAAGTTGATCAACCAGCTCTTAAACCCAAAAGAAAAAGATAAATCATTTAATATTAAGTCCGGATAATTAGTGATGAAAAAACCTATGCTTTTACACAGGGTAAATATCTCTATTATCTCTACTGCGTACAAAGGTTGCATGAACGTCCCTACTCCCTTATTTATAAATATTCAAGGGGACATGATATAAGACTACTATAGGGGTTTTCATATTAATAAAATATGGTATTTTTTCTTTGTTTATTCTTCTCTCTTACCAAAAATTAAAAAGTTGTGTACCTCATCTATTTGAGAAATTATATATATTAGTTTAGAATCATTGGTGAGAGTTTTGTCTTCCCTACAACCAAAATATTGTAATATTCTTTTATGTAATATCATGTTAGGTATAACAGTTATAATACGGCTTCGTAGTTAGGCTTAAGCAATAAGATAAGTATTTAAAGGGCTAGAGCAAAACTACAGACAAAAATTTTATTAGAACTAATTATCTGATAGCGTAGCTCCCACGGAGGGGGCACATAATATAACTGGTTTAAATTATGAGTCAATGTTTAAATCCTGAATGTCTAAATCAAAATCCTTCTGATACAAAATTTTGTCAGCAATGTGGGTCAAAATTACTTTTAGCAGAACGTTATCGTGCCATTAAAATTATTGGTCAAGGTGGTTTTGGTAGAACTTTTCAAGCAGTAGATGAATTTAAACCATCTCAAGCTTTTTGTGTAATTAAGCAGTTTTTTCCTGAAGTTCAAGATAAACAAAATATGGAAAAAGCAGCAGAATTATTTGCTAAAGAAGCAGTGAGATTAGAAGCTTTAGGAAAACATCCTCAGATTCCTGAATTACTGGCATTTTTTACTCAAGATAATCGTCAATATTTAATTCAAGAATTTATTGAGGGGCAAAATTTACAGCAGGAGTTAGAAACAGTAGGGGCGTTTAATGAAACTCAGATTTGGGAGTTATTAAATGATTTATTGCCAGTATTAGAATTTATTCATTCTCAAAAGGTAATTCATCGGGATATTAAACCGGATAATATTATTAAGCAACCTATATCTTCCCAGAAAAAAGGTGAATTAGTATTAGTAGATTTTGGGGCAGCAAAGTTTGCAACTCGTACTGCTTTGGCGGTGACGGGAACAGTTATTGGTTCTGCTGGATATGCTGCGCCGGAACAAGCTATTGGGAAGTCAATTTTTGCTAGTGATATTTATAGTTTGGGTGTGACTTGTATTCATTTATTGACTCAAGTTGAACCGTTTGAATTGTTTGATGTAAGTGAAAATGATTGGGTATGGCGAGATTTTTTAATTTCTCCTATTAGCGATCCTTTGGGTAATATATTAGACCGGATGATTGTCGGAGCAACGAAGAAAAGGTTTCAGTCAGCGACAGAAATTATGGCATTGATTAAACCTAATGATGTTGATGTTTCACTACCTAAAAAACAGGTAAGTAATTTGGTAGACTCTTCATCTATTCTAGAAGTAAACTTAAATTCAGAAAGGGGAGTTGATTATAGTAAATTGTGTGATTTATTGGCTACTGGAAAATGGCGAGAAGCAGATATAGAAACAGCAAAGTTAATGTTAAAAATCACTAATAGAGAAAATAGAGATAAATTAAATATTAATTCAATTAATCATTTACCTTGCACTGATCTACGGACTATTAATCAACTTTGGGTAAAATATTCAAATGGTAAGTTTGGTTTTTCTGCACAAAAAGAGATTTGGGAAAATTTGCCTACTCAAACATTTTTTTTAACTTATGAAAAATTAGGCGATCGCTTGGGTTGGCATTCAATAATTGGTTGGACTAATCACGATAACTTAATATTTGATTTAGAAAAAGCACCCTATGGTCATTTACCCGCAATGTTTGCTATGAGTGGAAACTGGGTATGGTTTATGGAGTTAGAAAAGTTATTTTCTGCTATGGTAAAAAGACTTAATATTTGTCAAATATAGAGAGTTATGGGCAATTGAAAGTCAAAAGTCAGGCATCGAGTGCGCAATTAGTCGGTCTCTTTTCGGTCTGGAAATACTACGCAAACATCTGTTAAAAATGATAGTAAGGTCTGAGGTAACAGGCAACATTTAATAGCAGTGGTTTGAGAAATTTGACAGGAGAAAGAGCAGAAAATTTTTAATGTGGTCAATTAATCAGACTTAATATGATTACGACTTACGCATAACTACCACTTATGATAGGGGTGAACGGCCGTTCACTCGTAGAAATGGTGTATAATTTCATCTTGTGCGTAAGTCCTGTTGATATTATACTAAGGGTCAAAAAAGAATGTTACCA
>NZ_JAAHGK010001027.1:0-2815 GCF_010672505.1 Okeania sp. SIO2B9
CCCAATATTTTGAATCAAGTTAGCTTTTTTTATGATGTTCAATACTGCTCTAACTCCTTTTTTCTATCTTGAATTTTGAGGTAGTCTTAATATCATGTCCGGATAATTATCCTGGGAAAACTTTATCCTCTTGTTCCATCTTCCATCTTCCATCTTTCTTCCTTCTTCCTTTTTCCCTGCTGACTCCTGACTCCCTCATAAGATTGACATTCTGACTTCTTAATTTATTCCGACATTTAATCATTCCCTAATGGAGTTAAAAGCAAACTTCCTGTTTCTGGAAATCCCAATTTATTAGACTTATCAAATCGCCAATGTTGCTGATAACGACTAAGAAAATTCTGACCAACAATCCCATCAATACCTATTAAATCAAGAATTTGATTATCAATAATAATCCCATCCAATTGAGATACTTCATGCTGTTGTAAACTCACAGTATCCAACTGTGTTTTCTGAGCAATTTCAGTACCACAAAATCCTAAGACATCTATTTTTTCTGCATTAGCAATATCAATTCCTAATTCATTTGCTAAATTCCGAGATAAAACCATTAAATCTGCTCCTGTATCTAATAGAAATAGAAAAGGTCCTTTACCATTAATTTTTACCTCAGCTAACATAACTCCCATTCTACCTATCAAAGGAATAGTATTATTAACAGAAGAAGAAGGAGGTAGTAACTCCAACTGAGAAGTTTGAGGATTAATAATTACATCAAAACCTTTGAGAAAATCTAAACCTAAAACACCTGATAAATTACCAGGAATAGCTGTCTTAGACAAACCCATTCCTTGCAAACCATTTACTGTAGCTGCATCAACTGTTATTGTAGGTAAAGTATGTATATTAGCATTAACATTTGAACAGTCATCACCGACAACAAAGTAAGATAATAAATCATTGGGAATAGGAGTACTTGCTAAACCCAAATTTTGAGCTATTTTGCTATCTATAATTGTATTAGAAGCACCTGTATCTAATAAAAAATTTTTAGTTTCCCCTGCCACTATTACTGGAAGAGTAAATACCTGACTATTTGTAAGTTTTTCAAGCTTGACAGTAGCTTTTCCTTGACTCAGAATTTCTGGTAAACTAGCTCCACTTATTTCTAATAATGCTTCCATTCTTTGATTAGCATCTGGGCGAAATTTACCATCTGGAGCTAACATTATTACTCTCATTGTGCATTGCATAGAAGCTACTTGTATCGCTTCTAAAGATGCTTCTGTGGGTTTAACTATTTTTCTGAGACATTGAGTGAGTTCTTGTAGAACTTCTTGGGATAGTCTACTAGGTTTTGATGATGGTATTTGAGCAAGGGTAGTAGGATGATTTTGTTCGCTAAAGTTGGGTTGAGGTGTAAAAAGAAAACCAATAATTCCTATGACTGAAATAATTAATTTAATTGAGGTAGTTTTTGGCATAATATCAAATCCGATAGCAAAATAGTCAGTCCTCAGTCCTCAGTCCTCAGGAGTTATAAATAGATTGGTGTGAGGTACACCAAATAGGAACCTTAATAATTGGACATCATAAGAAGTGGAAATAATCTATTAATCTAGGGAAAAAGAACAATCAACAGTTTGTTAATATACCTCATTATAGATTAATAGAGATGTTAAGATATAAAGCTCAGATTAATTGGGTTCAAAGTAATAATTACTGAAGAATCATATACATCACAATCAATTTCTTTACATAAATATTAATTACCAACATAAGGTGAATCAAAACCGATATTTAAAGGGAAAAGAATGGCTAGAGGATTGTATAAAACAGGAGATAATAAGTTATTAAATGCTGATGTGAATGGAGCATTTAATATTATTAGAAAAGTAATTCCCGATGTTTTTGGGGAATAAAGAGTTTGCCGTTTAACCCTGTAATGCTTGACTCACTATGAATGACTAGACTTTCAGACTTTTGAGTAAGTTTAGTTGAGCGGTAAGTTCAACAATTAATCATTAACAATTAATAATTACTTCCCCTTAAAACAAGAGGATTGACAAAAAGGATTTTTTTCTCCTTGATAGTTAGAGGAAATATTTTTCCCACTGTTTCATTTTCCTTGTTCCCTACTATAATATATAGCAATTTCCATAATTCTGAGGCTTTAGGAAATAGGTAAAACAAGGAGGAAAAAGACAACTGTAATTCACACTTCCCGATCGACACTATAATACTCTTCTATTTATTAGATTTAATAACAGAAGTCAAAAACATAAAATATAAATATTATAGAAGAAAAAAATTAAATTTTACTTTGGCTGCGAGGTCTATTAGACATAGGCGTGAAAATCAAAAATATAATCAATTATTATCCATAAATTATCAATTATTTCCCCCTACTCCCTCTTTTATAGATAGATATGTCTATTGTTCAATGCTTTGTTTATGCTTCTTTATTTAATCGATTAACAAACTTATTAAGTCGCTCTAAATACTCATCACCAGCAATAGCAGCAACATCATTATGATCTGCACCTGGAACTATATATAAATCTTTGATTTTAGCAGGAGTAACTGCAAATAATTTTTCACTCATATAGGCAGGAACCGATCCATCTTCCCTGCCATGAATTAACATAATAGGTATGTCTAATTTCCGTAATTTTGTAATTGAGTCAAATATTTGATGTAAGATTAATTTGATTGGAAAAAATCTATACATTCTTCCCCTATAATCCACCATCCCTTGCATAGAAGTAAAAGAACTTTGAATAATTAATCCGGCCATTTTCGGATGTCTTATAGCCAACTCAATAGCAATATCACCTCCCAAAGAATGACCATAAACCAGTATATTTTGTGG
>NZ_JAAHGK010001028.1:0-2813 GCF_010672505.1 Okeania sp. SIO2B9
TAATTGAACCATTACCACCTAAAACCTCGCACTTTTTGATACTTAAAAAGGCTAAAACTTTTATCTGTAAAGACTTTTATATTTAATCAGCAAGCCCTATTTAAAAAAAGATAGGGAGGTGGGGAGATGGAGAGATAAGGAGATGGGGAGATGGAAGCATTTTTCTACCTGCTTGGTGCGCTACCTGGTGCGCTATCGGGCGGTGAGTGCAGTGCCCCCTGCGGGTTCCCAAGGGGCTGTAGGCGGAACCTGCGTCCGCCCGATAGGCATCCCGCCGACAGTCACGCAACTGCCGTACGCAAAGCGTCTCTGTTAGCGTAGCTCCTCCTCCGGAGCAAAGAGATACCCGAAGGGCGCGGGGTTGCATCCGCTTTTGGCCCTATTCTCGTTCCTGAATCTCCTGACTTCACCACCGACTGAGTTCTAAGAACGGCAGCCAAAAGCACATACCCCGTGCAAAGATACGATCGGGGGTTCTATGAAGTATTTGAACTAGCGCAAGCCAGAAGAATTGCAAAAAAACTCGAAATCCAACATACACCAAAATATGGTAGTTGGTTAAAGATGCTTGAATCTGAATTATATCAAATCCGTTTAATTCGGTATAAAAACATTCTTTATCTTCACCATTACCAAATCTTCATAAATTTTTTCCCTCCTGACTCAGTCCTTCCCCTCCTGGGAGGGGGAGGGGTGGGTTGACTCCTGACTCCTACTTCAAAAGATTTTATACCGATGCTACCGGATTTGATATTATCTGTACTTGTAGGGCAATGTTTAAATCTATGAATTCCAGATGCTGAAACTTGAGAAAAATGAGAAAAAGAAGTTTCAATTTGGCAGGGTGAGCGCAATGCAACCCCGGTTTGTGTAGATTGGCGTTTTTGTACAGAAGACGCAAGAGTTAAGGTTTCAAAAATTTATCCTACCCGTCAAAATTAATGGGACAGACCACTAGTAAAACCCGATTTAGTATTACTCCGGTTCAACCAAATTTAATATAACTACCTTTTTTAAATTTGGTATAATAATTTAATAACAAAGAAGTAAATATAGTATTTATCACCCTTTGTAAACTATACTTGTTTTTTTCTACGAATTACTATAGTTTTATTTCTAAATAATCTGAGAAGTAGCTATTTTCCATTTGCCGTCTACAAATGTCAAATTATAAATAACTGTTAGTTGGGCAGAGCCTGACCTTGTAGTTTCTAATTTATCATTTTTAAAAAGTTGATATTCTTCAGTAACTTTAATTTGAATCTTGGCTTGATTTCCTTGAGTAGAAAAATATTCAATACTATCTATTTTTTGTACTCTATACTGATAGTAAGCATTATTTTCTTTTAACCAGGCGATCGCTCCATTGGAGGCTACTATACTATCATATACCTTTCCTGTTGTTAATTCAGCAGCAAGTTTTCGGTTATAGGGAGGAGCAAATATTTCTTTTTTTGCTTTTAACCAATTCTGGATTAATTCTTGAGCTTGTTGTTGAGAAATTGATGTTACTAATTCGGTGGTGGGTGGTGTGGGAATATTTGGTATTTCTAAGTCCGTTTGGGGAGATTTGCTTAAGACATTTTTGAGCAAAATACTACTCAAAAAACAACTGCCAATAGCACCACTAATAATCACAGCTTTCTGCCAAGTTTTGCGATTAATAGATAATTGAGTTGAAGGAGGGTCTAGACATTGGTCTAAAGGTGAATTTAAAGTTGTCGCTGTGTCAGAATTATTGATTACTACTAAAGATGAAGATGACGGAGTTTTTTCATTAGTAAAAACCTGAGTTGAATTAGACTTTAAAGCATCTAACATTTCTGTAGATGTAGCAAAGCGATCGTTAATATTAGGTTGAATTGCTCGGTCTAAAATTCCTGCTAATTTAGAAGTTAAATTACTCGTATATTTTTGCCAAATAATTTTCCCTGTTTGTAAATCCATTTCTAAATCTTGGGGAACTCTTCCTGTTAGTAGAAAAATGGCTGTTAGTCCTAAACTATATAAATCGCTGGCATAAACTGGTCGTCCTGCTGCTTGTTCAAAAGCCATATATCCAGGAGTACCAATCATCATAGAAATAGGTGTCGTATTTTGAGAATTAATTGCTGTGCTAATAGAATCTTTTACTGCCCCAAAATCTATTAAAACTGGCAAGTCATCCTGTTGGCGCAAAATAATATTTTCCGGTTTAATATCCCGATGAATAATATTTCTGCTATGTATATAATTAATAACCGATAGTAAACTAATCAGAATTTTCTGAACATCACCATCTGTCATTGGGCCTGTAGTTTTTACTTTTTTCCCTAGAGTTTCTCCCTCTATCCATTCTTGTACCAGGTAAAATCGACCTGCTGTATCACTAAAATAAGCATACAACTTGGGTATTTGGCTATTAGTCTCCCCTAATTCTTCTAAAATGGCCGCCTCTCGTTGGAAACGTTGCAATACCTGTTGGTAAATTTCGGGATTATTTGTAACTACTTTAAGTTGCTTAATTACACAGTAGCGGCCTGAAGGCATTTGGGTATCTTGAGCTAAAAAGGTTTCTCCGAACCCACCACTACTGAGTGCTTGTATAACTTGATAGCGATTGTTCAAAACTGTCGGTTTCACATCAGGAATTATTACCCATTTGTTTTAATTCAGGATAACATACTTATTAGCTAATAATCCTTATCAAAAATGAGAAAATTATTAAAGTTAATTATTTTAACAGTAGCGATTACTGGCAGCAATACAGGAATTTTATCTATTGTGAATAAGATTAATGCTGCTCAAAATAGTGTTAATTTACAGACTAAATA
>NZ_JAAHGK010001029.1:0-2811 GCF_010672505.1 Okeania sp. SIO2B9
TGCGATCGCTAAAATAATTGATTTGACTGTTTTTGTATCATGTTTAGCTTTCAAAATCACAAAAATCAACCAATTTTGAAATCAGAAGTCAAGAGTAGAATGTTGTAAATTTTAAATTTTAAATTTTGATTTTTTGCTTACTTTCTAGAGTCTTTCTGACATTTTGAGGCACTCTCAGAATTACCTCCTCGCCCTTGACCAAAAAGTAAGGTCAATAGTCTCCCCTTTTAAGGGGATGAAAAAGCGGTCGAGGGATGGCGTTAGCGGAGCGGGTCTGTAAGAACGGGTTTCCTCGCCATATCCAATCGACCAAGAGAAAATCAACTTCAGTATTTTCTTGCCTCCCTATTCCATGAGGTACTGATAACTGATAACTGAAATGACTTTGCCCGAAGCAATATGAGGTTGTCTAAAATACATTTGTAAACTAATTAAATTATCACCAGTAGAGGAAGCATTTATGGCAATGACTATGGTTGAAAAAATCCTGGCCAAAGCATCAGGAAAATCTACCGTTACCCCAGGAGAAAATATTTGGATCAACGTAGACGTACTAATGACCCACGATGTGTGTGGTCCTGGTACTATTGGCATTTTCAAAAAAGAATTTGGCGAAGATGCCAAAGTTTGGGACCGGGAAAAAATCGTTCTCATCCCAGACCACTATATTTTCACCACCGACAAACGAGCTAACCGTAATGTAGATATCTTACGAGACTTTGCCCAAGAACAAAACATCAAATACTTTTACGACATTACTGATCGCTCAGACTTCAAAGCTAACCCAGACTACAAAGGAGTTTGCCACGTTGCTCTCGCCCAAGAAGGGCACACCCGTCCAGGGGAAGTTTTGTTTGGCACAGACTCCCATACTTGTAATGCAGGTGCTTTTGGACAATTTGCCACAGGTATAGGCAATACTGATGCTGCCTTTATCTTAGGTACTGGCAAACTACTTGTAAAAGTGCCAGCAACTATGCGGTTTGTCTTGAATGGAGAAATGCCGAATTATTTATTAGCAAAAGATTTAATCTTGCAAATTATTGGAGATATTTCTGTTTCCGGCGCTACTTATAGAACAATGGAATTTGCTGGAGAGACGGTGAAACAGATGACAATGGAAGAACGAATGACCCTCTGCAATATGGTCATTGAAGCAGGTGGTAAAAATGGAGTTATCGCTGCCGATGAAACTACTGTTAAATATTTACAAGGTCGAACAGATAAAACATTTGAGTCATTTCAGACAGATGAAAATGCGGCATTTTATAGCGATCGCTCCTACGATGTGACAAAATTAGAACCTGTGGTGGCCAAACCCCACTCTCCAGATAATAAGGAACTTGCTCGTAACTGTAAAGATGTCAAAATTGACCGAGTTTATATTGGTTCTTGTACAGGTGGAAAAACTTCTGATTTTCTTCATGCAGCTAAACTTATTAAGGGTCATCAGGTGAAAGTTCCTACTTATTTAGTACCAGCAACTCAGAAAGTTTATGAGGATTTATTTAACTTAAAACATGATGGAAAAACCCTCTCAGAAATATTTTTAGATGCTGGTTGTATTGAACCTGCTGCTCCCTCTTGTGCTGCTTGTTTAGGCGGACCAAAAGATACATTTGGGCGATTAAATGAACCAGAAATTTGTGTGTCTACAACTAATCGTAATTTCCCTGGTCGAATGGGGAATAAACAGGCACAAGTTTATTTAGCTTCTCCCTATACAGCAGCAGCTTCCGCACTGACTGGATATGTTACCGACCCACGAGAATTTATGTAAATTTGTTGCCAGTTTATCAATAAAAAATTTAGGAGTCAGGAGTCATAATTGAATTATGTATGTAGAAATAAATGAATATATTGTTTAAATTTTTCCAGTAAATCTAATATTGATTGATATTTGATTAGTGGAAATTTACCAACTACAGCATTAATTAATTTTGACTCCTGGCTACTTTCATATTGCTAAGATCGCAAAAGTTTATGATACTTTAATCTCATAACTAAGGCGCTATAGTTAAAAAAATCATCAATTTATCATTCACACTAAAGGAAGTGCCACACAGATAATTTATCTACCATCTTATAACCCAGGCGCTATAGTCGAAAAAAGCATCAATTAATTTATCATCTACATCAGAGCGATCGCCACACAGAAAATTTATCTACCATCTCATAACTCAGACGCTATAATTCAAAACTCTTCAAAAAATGCCAAAAATTTCCCTATTTATGAACTTTTTCCTGATATTTTTCCATTAAACTTACTGAATAATCAAGGTTTAAAGCCTCTTATTTAAAGGAGAAACAAGAAAAAATTTTCCTTTGAGTCCATCCTCTTCTTTTCGAGGGTAGGTAATTATTAATTATTAATTATTAATTGTTGAAGACCAATTTTTCCAAGGATTTTTCGATAAATTAGAATTAGAATATCTCTTATCGTGAGAAACTTCCTCCCCTATCCAATCTGGCAATTCAACTTCTTGATTTTCATTATAAAGTTCAACTTCAGCCACAATTAAACCTTGATTATCTCCAGCAAACTCATCAACTTCCCAAATAAAATTACCATGAGAAACCTTATATCTAACCTTTTCAATTAAGGGCGAACTACACAAAGTATTCAACATCTCTTGAGCATCTTCAACTGGAATAGAATACTCATATTCTGACCGTGAATTACCGACAGAAGGTCCTTTAATAGTTAAATAGCCTTGGTCTCCCGCAATTCTTGCCCTTAATGTTATGCCATCTTCTGTAGACATATAACCTTGACGATAAACTTGCCCAACACCTTGATTACGCCACCCG
>NZ_JAAHGK010000103.1:0-9999 GCF_010672505.1 Okeania sp. SIO2B9
TATTATTATTAGTAACTGCTTGAGTAATAGCGGTTTGAATTGAATTTTTAGCTACTTCAATTCCCACACTCTGATAATTTGACGGACCACTTTTACCACTACCAAGAATTTGATAATTTTCATCTATTAAAACGGCTTCTGTTTTAGTGCCACCGCCGTCAATTCCTAAAACATTTACTTTTTTCATATTCTATAATTATTATTATTTATCTAATTTTGAGCTAGGAAAATTTTTGACAATTCATATCAGCTCTCAAACCTCCTACTTCAGTGGTAGGTACTGTTAATTGATAACTTTTAACTTATTTGATACCACCACCATCAATTTCTAAAACATTTAATTTTTTCATATTCTATAATTATTATTATTTATCTAATTGGGAGGCAGGAAAAATTTTGACATCGAATTATTCTAACTATAAAAAAAATATCATAAATAGCAAAACTAAGTTGATTTTTATGTCAAGTTGACATAAAAAAATGTCAAAGTTATTATACAAATCTAATAAAAACAAATAAATACTCATACTTTTTAGTCATTTATTAATTGTTAAGATTACCTTTTAGGTTATTTTTTATATTTATATGAAACCCCATTGATGTGCCTCAGAGAATCCTCCTGTGGAAGAGTTGCCCTAAGGCTAAAACACAGATTATCTCAACCTTTAGCTTAGTATTAGGAGTATCAAAAATGATTAAGCGCACATGATACTCCTAATAGTTGCATAGTTGGAATTAACATGAATATTTATTTTGGACAAGATAGAACTTTCTGCTTTTCAACCATAGATGAAATTAATTTGTACCTCAAAATTCCAATCCTGGAAGGATATTCAATCATTCATTACTCTAGCGAATTAGGAAAAAATTACACCGAGCAAGATTTTAATCTGCTACAAACAAATTCCCAATTAATGGGTGTATCGACTGTACCAATAACATATCCTCTAGAAGATATTGCATACAAAACATATTTAAGTTTGCTAGAACTGACACAAGACTGGAATTTATGTCGAATTGGGAATTATGTTCCCTATATTAATGATGAAAGTAAGGGTCTGGAAAACTATAAATCTTTCTGTAAGGGTAGATCCCTAGCATTTGAAAGTTTTTATGGGACAAACTTTTGTGTAAAATTACCAGCAGCAACAGGTATAGGTATTGCTGATGACACCTATGCAATCTACTTTATTGCAGTGAAGGAAAACATTAGTAATGTGGAAAATCCCGAACAAGTTTCAGCCTACAAATACCCACCCCAGTATGGACCACGTTCGCCAAGTTTTGCCAGAGGAACTGTTATTAAGTCCAATGGTAAACGTATTGGCTATCTGTCAGGAACAGCTAGCATCAAAGGACATAAGTCTGTAGGCAAAGGCAATATTGAAAAACAGTTTGAGGTAACTCTGGATAACATGAAACTGGTGTTTGAACGTATGGGGTTTAATCCAGGACTTCCAGACCCAATGCTTTATGATCGCTCCTTCACCATTTACATCCGCCATCCTTCTGATTTGCCTGTTGTTCAACAGATGGTTAAGAAAAATTTCGCTGCTGCAGATAGATAAGTCTATCTGCATTCAGATATATGTCGCTCAGAACTAGACATAGAAATTGAAGCCATCATTACTGAAAAGTAGCTACCATAACTACCCTGCAATTGAGTTACCCGATTTTATCCTTTATCAACTCTAAAAACAAAATGGAATTTGGTTTACAGTTTTTTCCCGATGTTAGCCCTCAACAGAAGTCAGGAGCACAGTATTTTCATGAAGCTCTCCATCTGGTAAGTCTGTGCGACAAACTTAATTATACTAATGTTAGAATTGTCGAACACTACTTCCATCCATACGGCGGATATAGCCCTAATCCTATCGTTTTCCTCACAGCAGCATCCCAACGAACTCGAAAAGCTCGCTTGATTACCGGAGCAGTGTTGCCTGTCTTCAACAATCCACTTAAACTAGCTGGAGAAATTGGGATGTTAGATGCAATTTCCAACGGACGTCTCGAAGTTGGTTTTGCTCGTGCATTTTTGCCCCATGAATTTGCTAGATTTGGGATTGATTTAAACGAAAGTCGTGCCCGCTTTACGGAAGGGATGGAACAGGTACGTTGCCTTCTTGAAGCAGAAAATGTGAGTATGGAAGGTCAGTTTCACCGCTTTGAGAATGTTACTTCTTTGCCTCGTCCGACTCAAACTCCCCGCCCTCCCTTCTGGATAGCGTGTCTGGCTACTCCAGAATCTTTTGTGACTGCTGGTGAAAGGGGTTATGGAGTAATGGCAATTCCTTTAGCTGGTGGGAAAATGGCCGAGTTAATTAAGCTATATCGAGATGCCTGGAAATCTGCTGGTCATCCAGGCCAAGGTAAGGTAATGTTGGCTTTTCATATGTTCTGTGCGCCAACTGAGGAGCAGGCGATCGCCATTGCTCGTCAACCATTAAATAGGTATTTGAAATCTTTGGTAGAAGCTGCTTCTGATTGGGTAAAGGGTACTTGTTCGGTAGATTATCCAGGCTACGATAAAATTATTGCTTCACTACAGGAAGAAACTTTTGAATCTCAGATAGAAAAGGGAGCTGCTTGGATTGGTACCCCTGAAAAATTGCGCAAGACAATCGCTAGTTACTATGAACAGGTTGGAGGTTTTGAATTTGCATCTATGCAGGTCAACTTTAACACTATTTCAGTCGAAGATGCCACAACTTCTATGGAACTCTTTGCTAAAGAAGTGATGCCTCATTTTACTGAAAAGCAATTAGTCGGTAATAGTGTTGTTTGACTATTTTTTAGGGGGTTGGCGTTGCAAAGAAGTCATGCAGTAATAACTTAGTTAGTCTAGTAAAGTAGGATTTTATGAAATTATTTGCTGAAAAATTGTCTTGATAAAATTGATAATTTTCACTTCTTTTTCCTACCATTTCATATCGATAAAATTTTGACTATAAAAATTGCTAAATAAGTTTCAAAACTTATGATAACTGATAATTGAAATGACTCTTTACTACTTTTTAGAAAACTATCAAATAATTCGATATTAATTAAACTTATATTTAATTAATTAATATATTTAAAATTTAAACTAATTTTGACAAAAAAAGTTGAAATGAGCTATTGAGGGCCAAATTTTCGGGAAAAATCGCGATTTTGCCCCTGTATTCGCAATCTTTTCATAAACGCTGTAAGTCTTGATATGCAATAAATACAGGATTTTTGCTTCATAGCGAATTTTGATGTATATTGATAACAAGTCTGTCGCTCTGCGTAGGTGCTAATTAAAATGAAAAGACCATTGGTAAGTAGAAGTGCGATCGCGAAGCGGAATGGAATTCTATCGTGTCAGCGGAACGGAGTTCTATGGCAAAATAGCATTGATAAGATTGATGATTTTTCTTACCGAAAAATTCAGGTATAAAGCCTCTCCATTCATGGGGAAAAAAGAAAAAAATTCCTTTAGCTCCATCCTCTTCTTTATAAGAAGAGGTAATTATTAATTGTTAATTGTTGAACATTTCGTATTGACAAAAATTTCCACTACAAAAACGGCTGAATAAGTTTTGATACTTATTCAGCCTTCCTAATATGCAGTTTCATTTCAATTTTTTAAAAGATTTATTGTTATTCCAATAGGATACCTGCTAAAGCATCTAACTCACTTTGAAGGACTTGCATTTCCACAGCAGCTAGGTCAACCTTCAACTTCTTACTAATTAGTTCGAGGACTTTCTTTTCTTGTGGAGTAATAACCTCATCTAACTCAGCAATTTTTTGACACTGAGCTACAACTGAAATCGCAAACTCATCATTGACTTGAGCAAGTAATTTTTCTAGAGATGGAGGAGATTTGATATTCTTCTGAATTATTTCCAAAGAACCAGGACTAAGGTTAGCTTCCTCAAGTTCTGGAAGTATTTGCTCCCAAGTTTTTCCAGGATTTCCAGCTAAAATTACATGAACCAAAATTTGATCCATAATAGCTTGTTGAGCGATCGCCGCTTTTAAATATTTCTGGGTATCAACTTGAGCAGTTTCTAGTGCAGCTTCCATAGTTTCTGGGGCCAATTTTGCTTCATAGAACCGACAAGCTGCATACCCCAGGGAATAGAGCATAACTGCATTTGTACTACCACCAATTACTGCACCTGCTAAAGGCACATTTCGCATAAAACCTAATCCGGCTTTTAAAGCTTGACCACCTCCAACTGCTAGACCAAAAATTCCTAAAACCTCTCCTTTTCTTGCTGGTTCTTGCAAATCAAATCCATAAGCATAAGCAATCTGATATACCATTTCTGCTTGTATTGCAGTTGTAACTGTTAAGTCAACTGCTATGAGTCCTAATCCCATTCCTGGTACAATACTTGTAGCAACCCCTGTCCCCCCAACATAAATTGCTTTCTCTAAAATTACACGATGGCTAATTTCAGAGGGGCTTTCATTTGGATATTTTTGTTGTAGGCGTTGAATTTCAGTTTCAGCTTTGACAATATCTATCCGATCAACTATTTCTAACAGCTCTATTTTCAGAGCTTTTGTTAATGGTAACAATAATTGACTATTATTCACCATTTCAGTAACATATCCTAGGCTATGTGTTGTATTTACAGCTACACTACCAATAGCTTCACCAGCACCACAAGCTGCTTGAACTGTGGCGTTTCCGACTACTTGTGCTGCTCCTCTAACTGAACCAAATAATGACCCTAAAAAAGACGAATTTTGATTTGGAGTTTTTGATAAATCTGCGGAAGTTGTAGTCATCTTTAAACTGATCTTTTATGAATTTATATATCTAGAATAAGATGCACATTTGTCTGTTAACAATAGTGTATTTACTGAAGTTTTATAGCGTAATTTCCTATTATTTTCCGAAAAAATACTGACCTATTGATAATCTATAAAATTTTTTTTAAGTTCCCACAGTAGGATTATTTTTGAAAATTATTTATCTATGAAATTGTACTTAATAAAAAAAGACAATTATCCCTGATTTATTATGGCTAATAAAAAAACTTGTCTAATTAGTAAAGTAGGATTTGATGAAATTATTTGCTGAAAAATTGTATTGATAAAATTGAGATTATTATCTCTTTTTCCTGCCATTTCATGTCTATAAAATCTTGACTATAAAAATTGCTGAATAAGTTTCAAAACTTATGATAACTGATAATTGAAATGACTCTTTACTACTTTTTACAAGACTATAAAATAATTTTATATTAATTAAACTTATATTTAATTGATTAAACTATTTGAAATTTAAACTAATTTTCACAAAAAAAGTTGAAAGTAGCTCTTGAAGGCCAAAATTTAGGGAAAAATCGTGATTTTGCGCTTGTTTTAGCAATCTTTTCATAAACGCTACAAGTCTTGATATGCAATAAATACAGGATTTTTGCTTCCCAGGGAATTTTGATGTATATTGATAACAAGTCTGTAGCTCTGCGCAGGTGCTTATTAAAATGAAAAAGAGGATTAATGAGTGGGAGTGCGATCGCCTCAGCGAAACGTAGTTTTATCGCGTAGCAGAACGGAGTTCTATTGCATCAACGGATAAATTTGAGTTATAAAAATTGCTGAATAAGTGCCAAAACCTATTCAGCCATCCTGAAAAGTAATAGAAAAATTAAACCTATAGCTAAGAAAGAATTGATGAGAACATAGACTAATGAAAGACCTTAGACTAGGAAATATTTTTCCAACTATTCCCTATTCCCTATTCCCTGCTATTGTAATTGAGGTAAAGCCTTTCTCGCCCTTTCTGCGCGAGCATCAGCAGACTCCATCACTTCATCAATTTTTTCCAACATTTCCCCTGGATAATTTTCTAACACCTTAGTAGAAAGAGAAATGCGCTTTCGACCCTCATCCAAATCAACAATCATCGCCTTAACCAAATTACCCTGGGCAAAAATTGTTGATAAAGAATCAACCCGTTTTTGACTAACTTGGGTAATATGAAGCAAACCAGTTAAACCCTCTAAATCTACAAAAACACCAAAAGGTTTCACTCCCGCAACCTTTCCTTCCACCAACTGACCAACAATTAACTTACTAAAACCAGCAGACTGAGCAGCCAAACGCTGAGACATTACAATTTTCTTTTTTTCTTGGTCTAATTCCAAAAAATTGACCGTCAATACTTGGTCAATCAATGACTCCAAATTATCCTTTGCCAAAAGATGGGAGCGCGGAATAAAACCCCGCAAAGATTGTACGTCCACCGTCACCCCACCTTTATTAGTACCAATTACTCGAACTTGGAAAGACTGACCACCTTCTTGTAATTCAATCAAATTCTCCCAAATTTGATTAATTTCTAGTTGCTTAATAGAAAGAAGCACTTCTCCTTCTGCATTTTGCTCACGGATAATTAGGAAGTCCCGTTCTAGCTGTAATGGTAGTGCTTCCAATAAATCTTGTGTTACTCCCAAGAAAGCTTCTTGAATGGGTAAAAGAGCTAAAGACTTACCCCCTATATCAATGTATACACCTTCAGATTCATAACTATATACTTTTCCAGTAACTATTTGTCCTTTTTGAAATCCATAATTATATTGAGGTTGTTCGAGAGCTTTAGCAAAATCGTCCATGGAAAAGGACTGTTTACTTTCTTGAGAGCTAGTTGATTCGGGATTCATATACGGTAAAAAAAACACTAGGCTACTTCAATATAGCTAATCTTTGGGGCTTCAGTAGAGAAAAAAATAACTTATTGACCTATAGACAGGGAATAGGGAGTATGGAGTAGGGGGGAAGCAAAAATATTAAACTATTCGCCACAAAAAAATAATCCTGAAATATTGACTAAAATTTAGCTAGTTCTCAAAGAGTTAAGATTTTTGCTATTAGCCATGAGAAGATCAATTCATAGGGATGTTCGAGCTTCAATATTTTGTTGACCAACACTTTCTAAAACTACTTTTTTTTACAATTCTTGACCAAAAAGTTGCTTTGTCTTGACCCAAGCATCAGCAGTAGCTTCAGCATTATAACTACTACGATGGTCACAAAAGAAACCATGATCTGCTTGATAACGAAATACCTGGTGCTTAATTTGATGTTTCTGTAATTCTGCTTCTATTTGGTCTACCTGTTCTATGGGAATTAAAGGATCTTCTGTGCCAAAGAAGCAGTAAATAGTACCACTAATTTTCGGAGTTAGAGTAATAGTAGGTTCACCACCACCGGGAGTACCAGTGGCAATACCAGCTCCATAGAAAGAGGCAGTTGCTTGAATTTCTGGTAAAGTTGCTGCTAAATAGCTCACATGGCCTCCGAAACAGAAACCAATACAACCAAACTTGTCTGCTTTAACAGTAGGTAGGGTTTTGAGATAATTTATAGTAGCTTGAATATCACTTAGTAGTTCTGAGGCTTTGGTTTGTTCTTTATACTTGCGACCCAGTTTGACATTTTCCTCAGTATAGCCCACTTCAAAACCTGGAGCTTGACGTTGGTAGATTGAGGGAGCGATCGCTACATAACCTTCTTTGGCAAATTTTTCTGTTACTTCTCGGATATGGGCATTGACCCCAAATATTTCTTGAATTACTACTACTGCTGGAAATAGATTTTCTTCTACTGGTTGTGCTAGATAAGAAGCTATTTCTAGGTCTCCGTTGGGGACTTGAATATGGGCTGTACGGATTTTTAATTCTGTCATCTTTTCGGCGACGGGAGACCCGCCGTATAATTTACAATTTTTGATCAGGAGGAACCTCCTCCCTCTTTTTTGGGGTGCGATGACCCGTGTCATTATCGCACTGTGGTTAATTCTATCCAAACATTTCTCAATATCTAGTTCGATTACCCTTTTTTTGTGACCTTTTCCTTAGCTGTTGAGGTTGCTGAAGACCTACTTTTGCGCGTCTTGCGTACTCCTACCAGGTCTGAAGCTGTAACTTCGGGCTAGGAAACGAAGGGGTAAGCCTAGGTTGAAAAGTCAATCTAGACCTCGTTAATTGAACTTTCCTCATGGTAATGATTCTTGGTTAAAGTTTTGATAAATTAATGGTAAATGGTGATATATTTTAATTCCTAAAATAGGTTTAATTAAGGCTATAACCCTTAGAACAATACCTGCTCGAACTCAAATCAAACAAGTTTCACTAACAAAAAAACTGATAGTTGGTGGATAAGTTTAAGTTGAGAATATCAGTCAATCTTGGGAAAAACTCATAGATTGAGATGCTTTTCTAGACAAGAATATTTATTGAGCCAGATCACCAGGAAATAAATTATCTTCTTTGAAACCGTTAAGAACAAATCAAGAGCAACTGACCAAAGTATCCCAAGGTAATAACATAAAAAAGGTAAACATGGCAGTAAAGCCAGAGGAAAGCTAGCAAAACGCGAAAGTAAAATTAATCAAAAAATAGCTAGAAGTCGTAAATATTTTCAGTATAAAACAGCTGACAAATTAAGTCGGACAGGTAAAAAAGTATTTTTTGATGAATTGTGAAATTTAGCAGGATTAACTTGCACAAATCAAGGCAAACAAAATGAAGATGGAAAGTATTTACCTAATGGTCAATCCTCAAAGTCTGGGTTAAATAAGTCTTGGCGCTGATGCTGCATTTAATCAAATTTTTAACATACTAGGGCGTGTCATCAATTAAGGAGGTTGACAAAATGGGTATTGTATGTTCCAGGTAGATGGCGATCGCTATGCCAATAAAATGACTGAGGCTACCTGTAGGAATTCCTCCCAGAAAGTTTACGGAACCCTTGTCATACCTTGTGGCGATATAGCTGCCGCTAGGCTCCGCCAACGCTCGATACTGTTTGAGTTTGGCAAAGAAATTTTCGATTCATAGACGTGCTTTGTACAATATCTCATCGTAGTTACGGAGTTCTTTTCTGTTTTTTTTCGGGGGAATAACTACCTCTATTCCTCTATTGGTTAAAGGCATAATCACCCGCTCCTGAGCATCGTAAGCTTTATCCCCTAATACTGCTTGTGCTTCTACCATCGGTAATCAAACATCTGCTCCGTCCAAGTCAGATGCTTGACCTGGAGTTAAAAAAAATGGGTGGGATTACCCAGGGCATCTACTACTCCATGTATTTTGGTGGTTAATCCTCCCTTACTACGGCCAATATCTTCCTGTTCAGGGCTGCTATTTTTCGCTCCTGCACTACGAGTATGAGCACGAATAATAGTTGCGTCGATCATGGCATATTCATTATCTGCATCCTCAGCTAAAGTTTGAAATACTATGCACCCATATCCCTGAAATGGACCAACGACTAAAACGAGTATGGACAACACGAAAATCTCCAAATCGTTCTGGTAAGTCTCTCCAGGGAATTCCAGCTCAAGAGCGATATAAAACTGCTTCCACAAATAGGCGATTGTCTCTTGCTGTCCTTCCTACAGTTCCTTCACGTCCTGGTAGTAGGTTTTTGATTCTTTCCCATTGATAATCTCGTAAACCATAGCGTTTAGTCATGTTAGAGAAGCTCTGATTTTTTTTGATTCTGGACGCTTAACCATAAGCATACTATACTCTCAATGTCAAATTTTTATTGATGACACGCCCTAGCTCAGGTAGTCGCAAAAGCTTTTGATGTTGGCAAGTGAAACTCTAGAGTGATAGAATGGAAACCAAACTATACATCTCAATGACTTTATGATAGAGATGAAATTGTGTTTACAGATTGCAGTATCAGAGAATATTTTGATCGGGAACTACAGTGGAAAATTGATCGAGATATAAACGCAGCAATCAATTTGAAACGAGCCGGGATGGACTTGTTCGGTGACTATAAACCTCAAAGCACCCTAAAAACAAAGTGGTTATCACTAAATCTAAAACCGCTTCTGTTTCTAAGGAAGTTCTGACCGTCTTTAAAAGAGATAAGAAGCATACACAGAAAGCTAATACATCTGTGTAGGTAAGTCACTCCAGTAATTGTCTTTCAGATTCCAGAGCTTTAACTAAATCTTGATTTCCTTTAGCTCATCGCCTGGAAGCAGCAAGAGCTAAAGGA
>NZ_JAAHGK010001030.1:0-2807 GCF_010672505.1 Okeania sp. SIO2B9
GTTAAGACCTAAATTAATTCTATAGATTATGAAAGAACAAAAACTATGTTTCAACTACCTACCCATGATTATCCGGTTTAGATAGCCCTCATTCAGTAAATAAAATTATTAACAGGTTGGTGGCCTAAAATTTTATTTGTGTTTGTCAAAAAATTTAGTTACATTGGGTATTGCTTAACTACTAATTCACAAATTCCGGTAAAATGTAAAATTAGTCAAAACTCACAAAAATTAAGTTAAAATGGAAAAAGGGTTTATTCTTTGGTTTACAGGCTTAAGTGGAGCTGGGAAAACAACTATCAGTAAGGTTGTGGCAGAAAAATTAAGAGAAAGAGGTCGTAAAGTAGAGATATTAGATGGAGATATAGTTCGAGAAAATCTATCAAAAGGGTTAACTTTTAGCAAAGAAGACCGAGATATAAATGTCCGGAGAATTGGATTTGTAGCTCATCTCCTCAGTCGTAACGGAGTAGTAGCAATTACCGCAGCAATTAGTCCCTACAGAGAAATACGCAATCAAATTAGGGAAATGGATGAAAATTTTATAGAAGTTTATATAAACGCACCTTTAGCAGTATGTGAAACACGGGATGTAAAAGGATTATATGCCAAAGCTAGGGCAGGAGAAATTAAAAATTTTACTGGTATTGACGACCCTTACGAGGCACCAGAAAATCCAGAAATTACTTGCCACACAGATAAAGAAACATTAGAAGAAAGTGTGGCTCATATAATTAATAGTTTAGAAAAATCAGGTCATTTAGCGTAATCTAAAGAATAGGGAGGGATTCAGCAATGAGGCAAAATAAATCTAGATACTGGGAAGATGACATTTTGCTAATCATATCTTTGTCCAAAAATCTAAGTTATGGAATAATAGTTTTATTATCCAGTTGCTGGGGATTGGCATATTCTGCACAAGCTCAACCCCTCTCTCAAAAATTTCAGAAAGCACCAGCAAACTCAACTTTACCAAAACTCACAGAATCTTGGCCTGAAGGTACGGAAGCAAAACCACCACTGCTTCCTCCAGCACCAGAACCAATATCTATTCCTGAACCAGAAACTCCTTTACCAGACTCAACAGCATATACACTGGGCGGCGGCGATCGCATTCAAATAGATATCTTTAATATACCAGAATATAGTGGGAAAAATGGCCAACATCAAGTGCAAATTGATGGGACTCTTAACTTGCCATTGGTAGGTAATGTATTGGTTGAGGGAAAGACTTTAGATGAAGCAAAAGAATTAATTCAAGAAAAATACAGCGAATATCTACAAATATCTATAGTTAATCTCAATCTCCTAGCAGCACGTCCATTGAAAATAGCGATCGCTGGAGAAGTCCAACATCCAGGTTCATATACTATTTCTCCCATTGTCGATGGAGGGAAAGATACTCAAAGTGGGACTCAATTACCTACAGTTACTAAAGCATTACAGGTTGCAGGTGGAGTGACAACTTCAGCAGATGTCAGGCAAATCAAAATTCGTCGTACCCAACTCAATGCTCCAGAGCAAGTCATAAGTATTAACTTATGGGAACTACTGCAAGATGGTAACTTGCGCCAAGATATTCCTCTGCGGGATGGGGATACTTTATTTGTCCCTAGTATTACTGAAGTTAATCCAGTAGAGTCTTCTCAATTAGTAAATGCTAACTTTGCTGGTACTAATACTCAACCTCTCAATATTGCAGTGGTGGGAGAGGTGGCACGGCCTGGTCCATATATATTAGAAACAGGTATTGACCAAAGTCAACTTTCAGCTACAGAAGAAAACTCAGATTCTACCGAAGCAGATAACAATATTTCATCTTCTCAAAATACTAATTTGCATACTGTCACTAAAGCGATTAAAATGGCAGGAGGTATTACTCCATCTGCAGATATTCGGCAAATAATGGTACGCCGACTAACTCGTGCTGGTACAGAACAAGTTATAAAAGTAGACCTTTGGCAACTTCTGCAAAATGGAGATTTAAACCAAGACCTAGTTTTAGAGTCAGGAGATACAATTTATGTGCCAGTAGCAGATGAAGTTAACTTGGATGAATTAGCTGAAGTTACCGCATCAAGTTTTTCTCCTGGCAATCTAAAAATTAATCTTATTGGAGAAGTTGTTAATCCTGGGATAATTTCTATGGTTCCTAATAGTACGCTTAATCAAGCTTTATTAGCGGCAGGGGGTTTTAACCAGGGAAGAGCTGAAACTGAAGAAGTGGAGCTTATTCGTCTTAATCCGAATGGTACGGTTACTCGTCGTCAGGTACAGGTAGATTTTTCTGCGGAAGTTAATGAGGAAACTAACCCTACTTTACTTAATAATGATGTAATTTTAGTTGGTCGTTCTGGTAGGGCAGCTTTGACTGATAATGTTAGAGGTGTTTTAGCTCCTTTCAGTCCTATTAATAGAATTTTAGGGATATTTTTAGATATTTTTAATTAAGTTTGTAGGAAAAAAAAAGAAGGAAGAAGCAATAAAAAAGAAGCAATAAAAAAGAAGCAATAAAAAAGAAGCAATAAAAAAGAAGGAAAAATTTTGTGTTGTCTAAGCTTTTGATATGTTCGTGCCCTTTCCTTCGACTAACATATCAGTAGCTCCATATATAGCAGGCAACAGGCTACTAGCAACAGTGGGAAAAACTTTTCCTCATATTTAACTGATTATCATTCTATGTCCTAACCAAGTCAATATTTTCTATATATATTGATAGGGATCTGTACATTAGAGCTGATTTATAAAGTGAATATAAAGAGGCTGGATTCCTTGCAATACAAGGGTCTAACTCTCAAAACCCTTGA
>NZ_JAAHGK010001031.1:0-2806 GCF_010672505.1 Okeania sp. SIO2B9
TCCTAATACCTGATTAACTCTAAACGAGTTTAATCCAGGTATTAGGCGTTGTTGAATAACAGTATGATTTTTAGTAGTCAGTAGGGTTATAGGTACTAAATCTCTGTTTGCTTCATATCCAGATAGAACATAGATCATACAATCATTATATATTTTCCCTACTTCCAAAATTCATCCCTCTTTTCAGCAATGCGAGGTATTCAATAATTTGCCTATGCCACCAGAAGCACTAAGCAAAAGTCTGGAACATCCATAGGCTAAACTTTAATTTAAAAAAAGGACTATCAGACTACAGAATCAATTCCGTGACTCATTTTTCATCCAAGGGTTAAAACCGCCTAGCTTTCTTCTTCCTTTGATATTTTTGTAGGCTGGAATGAGAAACCAATTTTAATGCAAATTACTTCTATTCCTTATGACCAAAAGGCTCTCAACTGTAGAATGCTGTGCAAATTAGAAAAGTAAGTTAAATTATAAAGAATAAATTAAGTGTGTCTTACTCTTGTTGTACCGGTACTAATATGATTAATGTACAAGTACAAGTACAGGTACAAATTAAAGTAAGAGTAAAACTATAGCTCAACCTAAAGTTTCGGGACAATACCCTAAACCCTTGACAAATTGGGTACGGAATGATTCTATTTCCTCCTGATTGGGCTGGCCATGAGATACTATTGCTACCTGATACCGTCTCATCACACTTAAAGGTGATTGTCCAGTTTCTAGACTCCACAATGCCATTCTGATACGGATATCAGGCTGATAAGGTATTCCTAATTCATTCATAAAAGCCCTAAAATCCCCATGTTGTTGAGGAGTTAAGTAGTGACTCATTTTGATTTTTACTACCCAACCATCAATTTGATGAATCACAGTCATAAATTGAAGCGGTAGTTGATGAGTAATGCATAGGTATTCAACTACTCTCAGGCAGAGGCTAGTATTTGCTATAAAGTAAAGGTATTCCATCTCAATCTAACTATTACCGCTGAAAACTACTGCTTTTCCCTCGGTTTAACCTCTAAATCTTTTGCTACTACAGAGGAAAAATTAAAGGTAATGAAAAACGGTTGTAGGGAGCGGGGCGGATATTGCCGCTTCCTAGTTAATAATTTAGGTTTATGTTCTAGAATGTCTAGAGTTTTGAACTAGACGATCAATCTGTTATTTTTCACTACAGATACATCTGCTCTACACTCTGAAAATTAATTCTGTACTTATATACTCTATATTTTCTCTTAATGTGTAGCATATCACTAGGGGAAAACTACCCTAATTTATCTGGGGGATTTTACCCAATTACGAGTTATATATCACTAATATGACTGAGGTAGATTGGTCTATTGATGCTTATGACTATGAACTGCCCCAAGAGCTAATTGCTCAAAACCCCATTGTCCCCAGGGATAGTTCTCATTTAATGGTTGTAGATTCACTTACACATCATAATTGTATTTTTAGAGATTTACCAGATTTACTCGAATCAGGAGACTTACTAGTTTTAAATAATACTCGCGTTATTCCTGGGAGGCTTTATGGCCACAAAACTACTGGTGCTCGGGTAGAAATATTGTTGCTCAAACCAGTGGAAAATGATTGTTGGCTGGCTTTAGTCAAGCCTGGTAAACGTTTTAGCAATGGTACAACAATTGAATTTATACCTAATTCATCTAACTGTAATTATAAGTTACAGGCAACAGTATTATCAACAGATAGAGAAACTGGTGGGCGATTTTTACAGTTTAACTTACCTCAAGGAATTTCGTTAATCAATTTATTAGACCAATTTGGTCATGTGCCATTTCCGCCTTATGTGACAGATTCACAGGCTCTCACAGAACAATATCAAACTGTATATGGTACTATTTTAGGTGCAGTAGCTGCACCTACTGCTGGTTTACATTTTACTGATGAATTACTAGAGAAACTAGAACAAAAAAATATTAGACTAGCTTTCATCACACTACACGTTGGTCTTGGTACATTTCGGCCAGTTGAGACTGAAGACATCACGAAGCATGATATGCACTACGAATGGATAGAGGTTTCACCATCAGTTGTAGACAAAATTAATCAAACAAAATCCCAAGGTGGACGTATAATTGCAGTAGGAACAACAGTAGTTAGAGCTCTTGAGGGAGCAGCGCTAGCTAATCAGAACAATAGTAATGAACAGCTTTCTATCTCACCATTTTCTGGTTATACCAATATATTTATTTATCCAGGCTACAAGTGGCAAATAGTAGAAGGTCTAATCACTAATTTTCACCTACCACGCTCCAGTCTGCTGATGCTTGTAAGTGCAATGATTGGGAGAAAACGCCTTTTTAGCTTATACCAGGAGGCGATTGCCAAAAAATATCGCTTTTATTCTTTTGGTGATGCGATGTTCATTTTGCCAGTTGCTAGGATAAATTAGTCTAATGGTTAAAATATTTTGAGAATTGGACATTATTTTTCCCAATTCTCTGATAGATTAATTTTCTTCCTCTTCTTCCTCAGCACTTGGATATACAAAACTGTGGGAACGTTGAGTAAGAACTGATTTCCCTAAAGATAGCGCCTTCTGTGCCTCCAGTCTTGCTTTACGCTTCCACTGAGCTTTTCGCATATTTGTCTTAGACTTGGAAGTTCTCTTCTTTGGTACAGCCATGAAAGTTATTGTATAGATAATTATAGACAGACTACTATAGTACCTTAATTTTAGTAACTATGGAAGACCTCTATAGAACCCTTATGGTATATTTGCACGGGGTATGTGCTTTTGGCTGCCGTCCTCAGAACTCAGTCCTCAAAAGTAAAGAAA
>NZ_JAAHGK010001032.1:0-2805 GCF_010672505.1 Okeania sp. SIO2B9
AGCGCAAACAAAAAACTTTCTCCTTCTACTACTCTTTCTTCTTCTTTCTTTCTTTCCTCCTGACTCCTGACTCCTGACTCCTGACTCCTAAATAATTAAGATTAATATCATACATTAATTCACCAACGCCCAGCACTCAGCTATCAGCGATCAGCTTCTCAAGGTGTATAATGGGAGATTCAAACCCCAGTAAAAGTCCCACCACGCGCTTTTTCAAATATAGAGGGGGCTTTAAACCCTTGAATTTTTGGCGATACAGCTAAATGCTGTTGGCGAAGCATGACCTAAGGAAAAGCTGATAGGTAGTTAAATTCTCATCAAAATTAACAAAACCTAGAAAATTTTTTAGGATAAAAACATTCCAGGGGAATGTCTCTCTAGATTTAGGCATAATATTACAGCACTTTTTAAGATGGTAAGGTACAGCTACTCCCTACTTCTAGTTCCTGTGTTCTCTACTGCCAAGATGTACCTCATCAAATAGAAAATTTCTGCAAGTATAGCGCCCTAACTGCAAAATTTGACTTTTGTACTACCAATCTCGTGAATTTTTAGACTCATCCTGAATTGATAACCAATCTTTTCCTAACTGAATAGTCACATCTGACCTTAAATATCCCGTACTTTCTACAAAAACTTCTCCAAAACCTAGAGACTTTTGAACTTCCTGCGCAGCTTGCATATCTCCTTTCTGAGCAATAATTCGAGTCACTTCCAAAGGTGAATTCCAACGTTTAGCCACTTTGACATTCCAATAACCAGCATCGTTTAAGGAATTTACTAATTCATCAACAGAGTCCCAATCATCTGTACTATCTTGAATTGCTACTCTAACATAAGAAGAATCAGAATTTTCTAATTGTTCGCGATCGTAACCAAAATCAAAGTGTTTAGCAATCATCGTATCTAGAGTTATCAGATCGGGCAACCAGTAACTAGAATTATACTGTCTAGGGTTGCTAAACTCACCAGGTACCATCAACATCTGCACATTAGAGCGCTCAGTTTTAGCAGCAAAATTCATCAAAGCGACTAACTCCTCAACACTCAAATTTGTATCAATATGAGACTGAATTACCGAAAGAATTTTTGGTAGTCGTGATAAAGTTTTCACATTAACCGACTGTTCCATAAATGCTCGCATCAGAAGTTGCTGGCGTTGCACTCGCCCAATGTCCCCTAAATTATCGTAGCGGAATCTCAAAAATTGTAGAACCCGATCGCCATTGAGATGTTGTTCCCCAGCTTTGAGATTAATATACAAATGTTGACTATCATCTTGATATTTCATGTCTTTGGGCACATTAACTTTGACACCCCCAAGAGCATCTATTAATTTTTCTACTCCTTGTACATTGACTCGAATATAACGGTCAATTCCTACTCCACCAAGCAGTTCACTCACAGCTTTGGCACTTTTAGCAGGTCCTCCATAATAGTTCGCAGCATTAATCTTGGTTAAGCCTCGATCTTCTACATAGGTACGAGTATCTCTAGGAATAGAAAGCAAAGTTAACTTCTGATTTTTCGGGTCGAACCTTACTAGAAGCATCGTATCAGATAATCCTTTAAAAGAATTAACCAAAGCGTGATACCCTAAATCATTACTATAATGGGGATATTCTTCTAAATCTGACGTTAATACTTTTATTCCTAATAACAATATATTTACAGGTCGGGTTAACTCTGGCAATCTCATATTACTTTTGGCCAGGTCTTGTTGAGAAAATACTGCTGCTTCTTCTGGAGAGAGCTTTTGTTGCATTAGTGGAGTGCTGGAAAGAGATACGGCTAAGAGAGCGCCTGCTGTTGCAGATATCATTGCCACTCCGGCTAAACCTAGACCTAAACCAAACCAATGTCCTGGACCAAATTGGGTAGGTTGTCTCTGTAGATTTTCTGTTATTGAATATTTTCTAGAGGTTGAATGTAAAAATTTATTAGCGGGCACTGGCTTCCTCACACACTAAATATTAAAATAAGGTTTTATTGTCAGAAAAATTTTACTGAAAATTAGAATTTTCAATAGTTTAATAGAATCTTCGACTATCATAAATGTTTATCTACCACTTTTTCTGCTATCCGGCTAATTCCTGGTAGCCATAATGGTTGTCTTTTCCAAATACGAACCATTAGCCCTAAACTTATTATGAAGTAGCTAGTAGTTAGCAGGCTATTTATTAATAACAGTGTGATAGTCCCAGATTCCCCAACTTCAGTCCCTGGTTGTAATAAAATATTGCCCAAGATCCACATGATGGTTAAAGTAATAACTAATTTGCTGACTGCTCTATGTTGTGGACTACGGTGTTGACGATACAGAATCCACATTGCCATGAAGAAACCTAATACTGGAGTGACTAATAAATATAGTTGTAGGCGGTTAATGTTAGAGTTTTCTAGTTGCTGAGTATTTTTCATTTTGGTTATTAGCAAAAGTTCAGTTTTTGTTGGTATTTATATAACTTAAATCTGTCAGATTCTGGTAATCTCTTTTTTTTGAGGGTACAGAAAATAAAAGTCACTATAATAACAATAAGAATATTTAAATTAGAATAAGTATATCCCATTTTTGTTTCTTCGTTTAATTACCTTAAATTAACAACTGAAAAAATATATAGAGGTGATGATACATTTAATTAAAGCTGAAAATATAAAATATATACCACATTTAATCAATGAAAAACTTGACTTAAACAAGTTGATTTTTTATCTACAAACTTATTCTATAGAAGCATTAGTTTGTAGATAAAAAATCAACTTGTTTAAGTCAAGTTTTTCATTGATTAAATGTGGTATATATTT
>NZ_JAAHGK010001033.1:0-2803 GCF_010672505.1 Okeania sp. SIO2B9
TTAAGAAAAAAAAGAAGGGGTCAAATAATTGGTTAAAACTTCAGAACACAATAGCTAAGTTACATGAAAAAATAGCTGATGCTAGACGAGATTGGCATTTCAAACTAGCCCATCAAATTTGCGATTTAACAGATAATATTTTTGTTGAAGATATTAACTTCAAATCTTGGTCTAAAGGTATTGTGAGAAAAAAATCTTTAGATTCTGGTATCGGTCAATTTATTAATGAAATATTGCCTTATATTTGCTGGAAAAGAGGTAAGTATTACGCCAAAGTAGACAAAAATTATACTTCTCAAGAATGTCCTAAATGTGGTCATATAGGGAAGAAAAAACTTTCTGATAGAAAGCATAATTGCAGCCATTGTAATTATCAAGAAAATCGCGATGTAGCTGCAGCAAAAATAATTAAGAATAGAGGATTGATAGCGGTAGGGCATACCGTTAAAGAAAAAGCTTGTGGAAACGGTCTGACAGGGGTACAACTCAACTTGTTTGATTTGTTATCTAGTTAAGAGTTCTTGAAGCAAGAATCACCTGTTATAATCTCTGATTTAACGGGCGAGTGTCAACACAAATATTATATATATATAGATTTGGAGAGGAGTCTAGATGACTAGAATCCATTCATCCGATGCCACTCCTGAACGTAGTTGGCAACAAAATATAGAAAATCAATTCCATAATGCTAGACTTTCATCTAGCTTACTTAAATCTTTGACGGCAACTATTTTGCTAACCCTAACTGTTGGATGTATTCCCACTCAACATTTTCAGAGCAAAATATCTCCTACCTCAGAGAAAAATCTTATATCAGTTAATAACTGTGATTTAACTTCCGCCAAAGAAAATAACTCAAAAATTTCTCTAGTCTCTCAAAATGCCAATGCTACTCAATGTGCTTCTGTAGACCCGTTTAGTCAAGCAGTTAGGTTTGCCACAAAAGCCTCACAGTTAGCTCAGTCCGCGAGAACTAAACAACAGTGGGATAAGGTTGCCCAAGAATGGGTACAGGCAGTTGCTTGGATGCAAGCTGTACCACCAGGAAACCCTAGACGTGCTTTTGCTGAGAAAAAAGTTGCTGAGTATATGAGAAACTTAGCTTACTCTCAAAAACAAGCAGCTTCTGCACGTTCTCAGTATAATCCTGTTTCCTTCAATAGTGATATTCTCGACACTCAGTTAGAACTTTATCTGTCTTTCGTTGCTACTGTCGGTCCGCCAGATGTTTTAATTGTGGGTAGTTCCCGTGCTTTATATGGGGTCGATCCGCAACAACTACAACAATATTTAGTAGCTAAAGGCTATCGTCCGTTAAACATATTTAACTTTAGCATTAATGGGGCAACTGCTAGAGTAGTAGACTTTCAACTGCGTCAACTTTTGAGCAATAATCAACTGCCAAAATTAATTATTTGGGCGGATGGAGTACGAGCTTTTAATAGTGGACGAGTAGATCGAACTTATAATTCAATTGTTGCTTCTGAGGGAAAAAGAAAATTACTTTCTGGTGTTCGTCCTCAGTTACCTCGCGCTCAGTCTAATTTTGCTTCTACCTGTTATCAGTTTCCCAAACCTTATAATGTATTTGCACCTCCATACTCTCCTTTTGAGATATCGCGAGGAGAAGCAATGGAAGTTAGTTATAGCGAACAGACAACAGCGGTGGGACTCCGCGTCGGTGACAGAAGCAAGCAGTGGGAGCCAGGTAAGGAAACCTTGCTATGGGAACTTGCAGCAACAGAGGGAACGCATACCAACAGAGGAAATACCGGAGTAGGAAATAATTCTAATATTCTTTATCCTGACTATTTTAAGACTACCCAATATTCTTATAAACCCCTATCGCAAAACTCCTCAAACTTAACATCTTATCCTCAATATTCTACTCAACCTGTACAAACAGTAGCGATCGCCGATGTTGCCAATGCTATTGATGCTAATGGGTTTCTACCAATGGATGGGCGATTTAATCCTTCCTATTATTATCAGCGACGACCTTATGTAGCAGGGCTTTATGATGGCGACTATGCTGGTTTTTATCTTGGGGGTACTCAGGCTACAGCTTTAACTTCCGTTGTTAATTTTACTAAATCTCGCAATATTCCTTTAGTTTTTGTTAATTTACCTCTTTCTGATAGTTATTTAGATTCTGTGCGTTGGTCTGCTGAAGAAGACTTTCATCAGTGGATGCAGAGTCGAGCAAGAGAAAATGGTTTTACATTCCTAAATTTCAATTTATATCAGCCTCAACTCGCCAAAAATGAATATTTCTTTGACCCCAGTCATCTAAATCGTTATGGTGCTGCTGCTGTAGCTCGTTATATTGCTGCTAGTACTAGAATTTCTTGGCCACGTTGAAGTAGGTCGTAGGTTGTAGGGATATTCGGCGTTGGTAATTTGAGGTATGATATCATGTCTGGATAAGATCGCGATAGAACTCCGTGACCTTTACGCGACCAAAAAACTTTCTCCTTTTACTCGGGGTTTCTTCTTCTTTCTTCCCTCCTGACTCGGTCCTCCTGACTCCCCCTCTTGGGAGGGGCGCGCGGGTGGGTTGACTCCTAAAGAATTAAGATTAATATCATACACGCGCTTTACCAACGCCGGATATTCTATGGAATGTCCCTACTATGAAGAAGGTGATAGGTTTTAGGCTTGATCTGGACCTATTCCACTATTTTTAACAAGCTTATTTGTTTAAGTAAAATGTTCTTGAAAAGCTTAATTTTTCATTTTTAACTCTCAAAATATTTAGGTTTTTTAGCAAAAATCCTATTAGTGGGATAGGTTCATCAAGTCT
>NZ_JAAHGK010001034.1:0-2797 GCF_010672505.1 Okeania sp. SIO2B9
TCTCGAAGTGGAGCAACTCAACGGGCTAATAATTTATTATTAGAGTTAGTAAACTCTGGCAAAAATGACGAGGAAACTATTTGTTTGTTAGCCAGGACTCATAAAGATTTGTGGCAGCAAGCAAGCTCTCCAGAGGAAAGTACCCAACAAATAGCATTGGCAGCTCAACGATATCAACAAGCTTATCAAATGAGTGGGGATTATTATCCGGGGATAAATGCCGCGACAATGACAATGTTGATGGGAGATGCTGAAACAGCAAAGGCGATCGCTGTTGAAGTACGGGAAAAATGTTTGGCTGAACTCCCACCAGTTTCCCAGAGGAACGAGAATGACTACTGGTTACTAGCAACTTTGGGAGAAACTGCTTTAATTTTAGGGGAAAATTCTGAGGCAGAAGATTGGTATGGTCAAGCTGTGAAGCAAAGTAAGGGTAAATTTGGGAATTTAAGTTCGACTCGTCGTAATGCTACTTTAATCCTAGAATATCGACAAGGAGATATTAATTGGGTTAAAAATTGTCTGCCTATTTCTAGGGTAGTAGTATTTAGCGGTCACATGATTGATGAACCAGGGCGCACAATACCTAGATTTCCGCCAGAGATAGAATCACAGGTTTATGAGGCAATTCGCGATCGCCTAATTCAGTTAGATGCTCGTTTGGGTTATGCTTCTGCAGCTTGTGGTAGTGATATTTTGTTCCTTGAAGCTTTGTCTGAATTGGAGGGGGAGACTCATATCGTTTTGCCCCATGAACGAGAACAATTTATCAAAAATTCTATTGATATTATCCCTAATAGTAATTGGCGACAACGGTTTGAGCAAGTTTTGGAAAAAGCGACAGAAGTGATTATTCCAACTCATTATAATCTTGAACACAGCAATATTGCCTATGAATACACTAATAGGATACTCTATGGAATGGCAAAAATGCGGGCAGAACAGTTAGATACAGAACTTATACCAATGGCTGTTTGGAATCAACAAATTGGTGGAATAGGTGGTACAGCAAGAGCTGTAGAATTTTGGCGACAATGGAACAATAATGTGGAAATAATTGATATTCAGCAGATTTTACAATCTGTGATGACACAGAAAGTAGAGATATTGAATACACTATCCACACCACCAACTCCCCTACAACCAACTTCTGCACCAGAGGATGAAAATCGGTTAATTATGGCGTTGTTATTTGCAGATGTTAAGAGTTATTCTAAATTGAAGGAAAATCAGATTAGTCTATTTGTAGAATATTTTCTCGGTGCGGTGGCGAAGTTTGAGGCAAAGTCTGATTATAAACCAGTAATGAAAAATACTTGGGGAGATGCTTTATATTATGTCTTTTCTAATGTTAGGGATGCGGGTTTATTTGCCTTGGAAATATGCAATCTTGTTCAGAGTACAGATTGGGAAAAAGTAGGGTTGCCCGCAAGTTTGAATTTACGGGTAGCGTTACATACAGGGGTGGTTTATAAATACACTAACCCGATTACTGGGATGACAACTTACAGTGGTACTCATGTGAGTTATGCGGCTAGGATTGAACCTATTACGCCACCAGGAAAGGTTTATTCAAGTCAAGCGTTTGCTGCAATGGTAGCTTCAGAGGGGGTGAAAGAATTTACTTGTGATTATGTGGGGCAAACTTCTTTAGCTAAGGGTTATGGTACATTTCCTACTTATCATCTGCGACGTTGTGGGGGTGGTTAATGAAGTCAGAAGTCAGAAGTCAGAAGTTATTTGTAGTGCCGTGTCAAGACTAAAATTGTGGATTAGGAGCAAAAACCTAGGAACCTCTCCCCCAACCCCTCTCCTGCGAGGAGAGGGTAGTTTCTCCCCCTTCCCTTGCAGGGAAGGGGGTTGGGGGGTTAGGTTTTTCACCCACATTTTCAAGCTTGACACGGCAGTAGGTTGGGTTGCGCTACCGCTTAACCCAACTATCCCGAATACAACCATTATCAACGACGCTCAACCTGTTCAGGTTTGCCTATCCCACATTTACTTTGATCATGGCGTTCCACCTTGAAAATAATTCAATATTTTTTGGTCTTGAGTGACTAATAACGAACCGTGAACTTTAGCTGTTGCCACGATAATTTGGTCTGCTGGATCGGCGTGAAATCCAGATATGAGTGTCTAGAATAATCATATTAATAGAGTTGTTGGGAATTAAGCTAAAAAAATGGCTAAAACCCTTATCAGTCAAAGTTTATAGCCTTTTTAGTTCCGAAATTTTGAAAGCCTTATAGAGTAAGCTTTTGAGCATTGTTCAACTTTTATTTCCCAACAACTCTAATGTTTTCCAGTCTTCTAGAGCTACAGGTTCATAAGGAGCGTCATAATGAATGACTTTTCTTTTCAGGGGGTGTTCTTCAGAGGAAAGTAGTTGTGAGGAAGTTGAACGCATATCATTTTTAACTGTTTGCAAAATTGCTTCAATGAGAAAAATGCGCTCTTCAATAGATGTTCCTTGCAGTTTTTTGAGTATTTCTGAATCAATCATGTTTTTAGTTAATAGTTTTTTGTTTATTTGATAATTATATTACTGTCATTGGGAGGGCGGCTGAGAAAGTAAGAATTTGGCTTTACTCCATTAACCCTAAAGCTAAGTGAATGTTTTTTAAATTGTTCATTTAGATTTAATTAAATAGAAAAATATACGAACCCAAAATGTTAAACTAGGGAAGAAAAAAGGCAATAAAATTGCACCAGTAATATAAATTTGTAGACTAGCTAAACCATAAATAATATTTAGTAACAATAGTAAAAATAGCAAGAATAAAATATTTTTTTGTTG
>NZ_JAAHGK010001035.1:0-2797 GCF_010672505.1 Okeania sp. SIO2B9
AAAGAACTTGGCCAAAGATAAGTAATAATTAATTATTAATTATTTTCCTACAGAATGCTACGCAAACGGCAGTCGCCAACATAAAAATTTGTCTAACACTAGGGCATTGAATTTGAGACAAAAAAACAAGCGTTGTGGGAGAAATTAAGAGCTTCATCCTACTGTTTTTCTGGAAATTTTTCTCCTAACTCTGAGTCATCTATCTCTAGTTTCCCAGTTAAATTTCATATATTAAGTCTGATTCTAATTGAGGAATTTCAGCTTGAGAGAAATCTCTCAATTTTTGAGGCAGTAATTTCTTGATAGATGGATAGGAACCTAAGTTTAATTTCTGGTAGTCGGGAATTTAATAGTTTGGCAAATTGAGAAAATCAAATACTCGTTTCATCAGGTTTTGTGGGAGAAATTAAGAGCTTTATGGCAGTGCTTTTCTCGAAATTTTTCTCCTAACTCTGAGTCATCTATCTCTAGTTTCCCAGTTAAATTTCTGGTAGTTGGAAATTTGATAGTTTGGCAAATTGAGAAAATCAAATACTCGTCTCACCATGGTTGTGAGAGAAATTAAGACCCTCATTTAAATTTCTGGTGGTCGGGAATTTAATAGTTTGGCAAATTGAGAAAATCAAATACTCGTCTCACTATGGTTGTGAGAGAAATTAAGAGCTTCTCCCTACTGTTTTTCTCCAAATTCTTAGTCAACCATCTCTAGTTTCCCAATTAAATTTCATCTCTAAGTTTGATTCTAATTTTTGATTATGAGGTGAGAATAAATTGGTCAATTTTTGGTGAAGTAATTTTTTGATCGGCGGATAAGAGTCTAAGTTTAATTTTTGGTAGTCGGGAATTTGATAGTTTGGCAAATTGAGAAAATCAAATACTCGTTCGATCATAGTTGTGGGAGAAATTAAGAATTTTACCCCACTGTTTTTATCGAAATTTTTCTCCTAACTTTTGGTCATCCATCTCAACTTTCCCAGTTAAATGTCACCTCTAAATACTCCTCTAATTTTTTATTATGAGGTCGAAAGAAGTTGGTCAATTTTTGATGCAGTGATTTACTGATAGGGGGATAGGAACCTAAATTTAATTTCTTGTAGTCAGGAACTTTATAATTTGGCAGACCGAGAAAATCAAATACTCGTTTCATCATGGTTGTTGGAGTTCGATAAAATTCTTCTGTGGGCAAAATTAGAATTTGTTCTTGAGGAAATATTCTCATCCAATTGTGGATAAAATCTATATATATTCCAGTGCCTAAATAATATAATCCATGATGCCAATAATTGGTGTCTAAGGGGGAATTTTTATAAATCATTTGCCAATTTTCTAATTCTTGATTTAATGCTGTTTCTAAAGGGCGATTTTCTCTATTTATCCTTCGCCAATGATAGTAGTGAGAAATAGCTCTATCTACAGGGTTTCTCAACATAATTATTAATTTGATTTTGGGAAAGTAATTAAATATTCTGTCTGGTGCTTCCCAATTTCCTAAATAACTAGGACTTGCTTCTCCAGTTATTAAATTTTCATGGTTTGGAATGGCAGGAAAATGAGAGATATACCAATTTATTCCTTTGTCAAAGTTCATCGACCAAAAATTTATTTCTTTTACAACAGGGGATAAAATTTGAGGATGTTGGATGAGATAACTAAATAAGGAGGTAGTTCCTCCTTTTCCTACTCCAATAATTAGAAAGTTAGGATTTTGAATGTCTGTCAAATGCCACTGTTTTTGGCAAAGGGAGGGGTAAGATTTTAAAGTTTGTTGGTAACAAGCAGTTTGGTAATAAATAATTGCTTCATCTATTTGATTCTGTTTTGTCAGAATTTCTCCGAGATTTATATAGGACAAATATGAATCTGGATTTTGTTGAATAAACTGCCGATATAAATTGACTACTTTATCTAATTTTCCGCAGCGTTCTAAAGTGTTCCATAAATTATAATTTGACCAGGATAATTCAGGGTTAAGTTCTACAGCGCGCAGATAAACAATAGCAGCTTCATCCCACTTTTGTTGTTGAATAAAAGCATCTCCTAAAAATTGATAAATTTCCGAAATATTAGGTTGAATAGAAATAGCTTTTTGATAAGAGGCGATGGCTTCATCTAATCTTTGTTGTTTTACTAGGGTATTTCCTAGATAATTCCATAGCCAATAGTTATGAGGATTTTTTTCAATTTCTTGGCGGTAGATATTTTCTGCTTTTTCCCATTTATCTTGTTTGAGAAACAAATTCCATAAACATAAATGAGGTCTATCTATTTCTGGATTAAGTTCAATTGCTTTTAAGTAACTGGTAATTGCTTGGTCTGATTTTCCTGTAATTTCTAGAACATCTCCTAATGAATTATAAGACCAATAATAGTTAGGATTAATTTCTATGGCACGACGGTATGTTGTTATGGCTTCTTCCCAGTTTTCTAATTTTACTAAAGTATCTCCTAATGAGTTATGAGACCAATAAGAATTAGGATTAATTTTGATGGCTTGATGATATTTGACAATGGCTTCTGTTTCTCTTTGTTGTTTGAATAAAACTTCTCCTAAATTATGGTGAGCAAAGTAAATCTTGGGATTGATTTCTATAGCTTTTTGCAGAGTTGTCTCAGCTTGGTCTAATATACCTAATTTAATTAAAGTTTCTCCTAATTTATTGTGAGACCAATAGGAATTAGGATTAATTTTTATAGCTTTTTGGTAGGCAGTTACCGCTTCATGTAAATTATCTTGTTGAGTCAGTGCTTCTCCTAATTTTTCGTAAGACAAATAAAAATCAGGATTCAATTTAATTGC
>NZ_JAAHGK010001036.1:0-2790 GCF_010672505.1 Okeania sp. SIO2B9
TAATGAATGAACCAAGTATCGCAATGAGCGCTCAGGTATTTACAATGTCCAGCTCAAAGTGCAGTAAGCGAAAAGGTGTACAAAAAATAATGTGTAACCCACATTCCGCACCACAAAATGTAGTATCGAATCAGGAGTCAGGAGTCAGGAGTCAGGAGACAGGAGACAGGAGACAGAATTTTAGCAGAAAATCATAGCTGCCGTGATTGAGTAATCATGTATAGCAAGTATTTATGCGTAAATTTTTTACTCGGAATTTGATCAACGAAAAAAGTAATTGAGATGATTTGCATAGTATAAATACCTACCAAGCTACGGATTTATATACTACTTTTAATGCTACAAATTGACGTGCGGAATGTGGGGTGTAAATATGCTAGCACACAATATCTTCACACATCAAACCTTGTAGGGACGTTCCATGGAACGTCCTTACTGTGGTCTACCCAAATGGAATCCGCTGTAAGTCCCAGAGTTTGTTGCATATTTCTATGCTAAGTGAATGTTTTTTATAAAAAGCAGAAATTTGCCTATAAATCTCAAATATAGAGATTTTAAGCTAGATTCAATCAAGGTTACTGAGAAACCAGATTTATACAGTTGTATGACTAAATGAATTTATTGCTTTTGCTCCTAAAAATTTTTTATACATGATACCAAATCCGGTTATGAAAAGCTAATTTGTCCAAATCCTTCTAATCTTTCTGCCTTCTAATCTTTCTGCCTTCTGCCTTACCTTCACAATAAATCTCTCTTCTAAACCGGATTTAGTATGAATCATCAATATAAACTTGATTTCTACCAGTATTTTTAGCATTGTATAGCGCCATATCTGCTGCTTCTAGTAATATTTGAGGATTAGAGTCAGTAGAGCAGTGACTATTTGCCACTCCTAAACTACTTGTCACCCACTTACTGACTGTCGAAGCTGTATGGGGAATTTTTAAAGCCTCAATTTGTGTTATAATCTTTTCTGCAACCTTCAGCGCTCCTTCTATGGGAGTATTTGGCAGTACAACCACAAACTCTTCACCCCCATATCGAGCTACAAAATCTCCTGGTCGTTTCACTGCAGCACTAATAGTTTGAGCTACCTGTTGCAAACATTTGTCTCCCTGCTGATGACCGTAAGTATCGTTGTAGGGTTTAAAATAATCTATATCCACCATAATTATTGACATAGAAGCATGATCCCGTGTTAATCTTTTCCATTCTTGGTCTAGTTTTTCTTCAAAGTGGCGACGGTTACAAATTCCTGTCAAACCATCAACATAAGCTATTTCTTTTAATTCTTGATTTAGTTTTTCTAAACGATGATAAAGTTGAGCTTGTTGAATAGCGATCGCTATCTGAGTTGCCAAGCGTCTCAATAGATCGGTGTCTGATATTCGCCATTGTCGTTTATGAGTACATTGATGAGCTACTATTAATCCCCATGCAGTAGTTTCCGAACCTTGTTTTTCCCCTTCTTGATTAATTAAAATTGGCAATACCATATTTGCTTTGACTTGAAACTGTTTGAGTAGATCGGCATGGCATTTGTTTATATCTGGGCTTTCAATATCTTCTATTATACTAATATAACTTTGTTTATAGCGTTCTATAATATCTGTATTTGGGAAACATGGATCGTCAATAATTTCACCTAAAATTGGACTGCTATCTGCTGCTACAGATTCTTTTTCTACGATACCTTTTCCATCTTCCAAAAAACGATAAATTAAGACGCGGTCACACTCCAAAAAAAACCGTACTGACTCTACTGTAGTCTCTAATATTTCATCCAAATTTAAAGATTGATGAATCCGGTCTAGAATGAGTCCTAATAAATGCTCTTTTTGTCTAAGTTCCTGCACAGCTAACTCTGCTTTTTTACGATCTGTAATATCTAGCACTGTGCCGAATATGCCTATAGGTTCTGAGTTACTATCAACAATTAAAGTAGCCTGAGTATAAATATACCTTAATGTACCATCTGGTCGAATGATTTGATATTCACATTCACAACTTTCTGCCTTTTCTAAGATCAAAATCACATTTTTATCCCATATTTTTTGACTTTCGAGAGTAAACATTTCAACCCATTCTAGATAAGTTGGTTCTCCTCTGCTAGGGTTAAGACCAAAAATGCGAAATGCTTCATCTGAGCAAGTTATTTTTTGTGTCTTTAAGTCATATTCCCAGTTCCCTAAATGAGCAATTTTTTGTGCTTCTTGTAGCTTTGCTTTGCTTTCTTTTAAAGCGTTTAAATTTTGATTATTCTCATGTGTATAGCGAATTATTCGATTTAATGTATATTCGTTAATTTCTGATTTATTCAAGTAATCTGCTACTCCTTTATTCATTAAATCCATCTCTAATTCTTGATTTTCTATATCTGTGAGTAATACGATTGGCATTTGGCAACCTAGATTAATTGCTGTTTGAAGTATTTCTAACCCTTTTGTTTCTTTGAATTTATAGTCAAGCAAACAAATATCATGTTGATTTTTTTTCATTACTGTTAATCCTGCTTCGTAAGTATTTTCCCAGTCTAGTAATATTTTTGGTGATTCTACCTGTGACAGTAAGTCATAGATCAGAATAAAATCGTCTGTATTGTTTTCTATTAAAAGGACTTTAATTAAATCTTTATTCATCTAATAAATTAGTTTTTACAAACAATTTTTTTTTTTAATATGAGTATCTAAAAGTTAATAAAAAATCATATCTTATCTTGCCTAAAGTACTGGAAAAAGTCGCAGTTTGAGTTTTAGTGATACCATCAAGGCCAATTAATTAGGTTTTTGT
>NZ_JAAHGK010001037.1:0-2785 GCF_010672505.1 Okeania sp. SIO2B9
CATTAGATTTAAGGAGTAGGGGGTAGGGAGTAGAGGAGTAAGGGAGTAAGGGAGTGGGGGAGTAGGGGAGTTAGGGAGTGGGGGAGTGGGGGAGTAGTAAACATCAGAATAATTACTCATGGGGTGACTGATAATTATCAAAAAGATTATTCGGTCTGTATTAATTATTTAATAATTGAAGTGTCGCCTAAGTATAGCATGACTTTTGGTAATTGGTATAATACCAATTTTAAAAAAGAATGTTACGAATAATAAGTGCAATAAAAAGATTTTGTAGGAAATGTCTCTTTGACAAAAAAGAGAATTTATGACCTAAAAACTGGTATTAAATCTATTCCCATACGACTCCTGAATTGCATAATTGCTGTTTGCGGAGCATGACAAACGGAAATTCTTACCGAAAAATTGTGGTTTAAAGCCTCCCCTTTTAAGGGGATAATAAAGAAAAATTTTCATCTCTTTGTCAATCCTCTTCTTTTCAAGGAGAGGTAATTATTCATTATTCATTATTCATTATTAATTGTTGAAGAAATACCCTAGCTATTTGTAGCAAACATTTATCAAATTGGTATAAGAAGGAAGAAGAAATATCATGTCCGGATGGTTAAGTGTCATAGACATCTCCAAAAATACAAAATAAAATCAATAACCGCACTAAATATATCAATTATTTGCTCCTGCTCCTTACTCCCTCTTTTGGAGGAGATGTCTAATCAAAATGTTCTCCTCTAAATGTTGAATAAATATTCCAAATTTATGCTCCGTTTCCAGTCTTCGCTCGTGAATTTACATCTACGACCTACCACATAAGAGTACTACCCGAGCGGAGATAATAATAACCTGTTAATTGAATACTATAGCGCTACGCATTAAGGTGTTTGACATTTCTAAACCCTGTTAGCGGAGCATTTGAGTACCGAAAACACTTTAACAGTTTACTATTCCCTATTCCCTATTCCCTATTCCCTAGCGCTATAATTGCCATATTAGCCTGAATATGATAGGGTGGAGAAACTCCGATTAAATCAGCTATATTTTTACATCAAAACTAATGGAAATAGGAATTGCTATATTTGGTGCAGGTCGTTGGGGAACTCACTTAATTCGTAACTTCTGCAATCATCCTCACTCTCGTGTTATCGCTATAGTAGACCCTAACCTAGAACAGTTACAAGCAGTTCAAAAGCGCTTGCAATTGGACAAAGATATCGTATTATTAGAAGATTGGACAAAAGCTTTAGAGTTACCAGGAATAGAGGCAGTGGCGATCGCTACTCCTGCTTCTACCCACTACGAAATTATTAGTGCTGCTCTGAAAAAAGGTTATCATGTTCTTTCGGAAAGCCTTTGACTCTTGAATATTCAGAGTCAGTGGAATTATGCAAATTAGCTGAACAACAACAACGTCAACTTTTTATCGATCATACTTATTTATTTAATCCAGTTGTCCAAAGTGGTCAAACTATCGTAGCAGAAGGTAAATTAGGAGAATTACGCTATGGGTACGCTACACGCACTCATATTGAACCTGTACGCCCAGATGTAGATGCTCTCTGGGATTTAGCAATTCACGATATCTGTATTTTGAACAGTTGGCTCGATCAAAGACCTGTGGAAGTACAAGCAAATGGCACGGTTTGGCTACCTCAACAACCCCCACAATCAGATTTAGTGATGGCTAAACTGACCTATCCAAGTGGCTTTCAAGCTTTTTTACATTTATGTTGGCTAAATCCTGATAAACAACGTCGTTTAGGAGTAGTAGGTACTCAAGGAACATTGATTTTTGATGAAATGTCTGCAGATACACCTTTAGTTATTCAGCATGGTCATTTAGAAGAACAAAATAATCGCTGGAAAGCAGTAGGTGTCAGTCGGGAAGTTTTAGCGATCGCCAAAGCTGAACCTTTAGGTCAAGTATGCAATGAATTTTTAAATTGTATTCGTCAGAATACTGCTTCACAAATTTCTTCTGGTTGGGTGGGTGCTGAATTAGTAGGAATCTTATGTGCTTTAAATGATTCTCTTGAGCAAGGAGGAAAAGTAATACCAGTTTAATAAATGTTTGCTACATTTTTTTTGAGCAGGGGAGCAGGGGATAAGTAAACATCAGAATAATTTATACGCTACTGAGGTACTAATTATCAAAGATGTCATTGCGCCTATGTTATACCAAGCGTGAAAAAAGAATGTTACGAATAGTAAGAGCGATAAAAAAACTTTATAGGAAATGCTCCTTTGACTAAAAAGATAGTTTACGCCCTAAAAAATGGTATTAAAGACATTCCGATACGACTCCTGACTCCTGACTCCTAAGAAATACCCTAGATATTTGTAGCAAACATTTATCAATTTGGTATGAATTATTGCTCTGCTAATTAACTATCAAAGCATTGACATATAAAAGTTTCAGCCTTCTTAAGTTGAAAAAAGTGCCAGCTTTTCGGTCAATAAAGCTCATGCATGGAGCGCATTTTGTGCAAGAGTTGGACAGAAAAATTAAGGGACAATTATTCCAACTACATCCTCTGTAATTCCCATTTTTCCTGACTCCTGACTCCTGACTCCTAACTCCTAACTCCTGATTCCTGACTCCTACCCTCTTTCTGCAATGTTTAATTAACTCTAAGAATTTAATTGCATTTCAGTTTGAATATCATGAACTACCCCGCCGTGTAGACGGACGGGGTTTCTAAGTCCCCGTCAACAAAGTCCGCACTTTGAGATTTTGAGCGCTTCATTTGCCCCAGTTGCCTCATCGAGCCTGTATGTTTACGGGTCGAAT
>NZ_JAAHGK010001038.1:0-2784 GCF_010672505.1 Okeania sp. SIO2B9
GAGGTACTGATAACTGATAACTGAAATGACCCTCTAGATTCTGGCACTTCATGTCTTTATTGAGATTGAGATTCTTTATTTTCTTTTCTGATGTTAATTTAGTTACTCTAATACCATTTATCTATGAAGTTGCACTTAATATAAAGATGATAATAGTCAGCGTAATCAGGTCTGAGCAACAATGATTAAGCGCATTGTTACAGCGAAATGGTATAAAGCATTTTTTTTTTGCTAAAAATGATCGAATCAAAATTTACCGAATAATTAAGGTTTAAAGCCTCTCCTTTAAACGAGAAAAAATAAAAAATTATCCTTTTAGTCAATCCTCTTCTTTTCAAAGAGAGGTAATTATTAATTATTAATTATTAATTGTTGAAAGCAGGTTGCAGATAGATGAGGTACAAATATAAATAGTAAAATATTTGTAGTGCGGGCATCTTGCCCGCAACTGGTGTACCTCACTAATCTGAAATACGATGTATATCATGCCTTGAGAATAGCGCGATAAAAAAAATTATCCTCTTCCTTCTTCCTTCCTTCTTCCTTCTTCCTTCTTCCTTCACTGATGAAATAACATAGTTATTAAAGGGAAAAAATTTAACAATATACAACTACAAAACCAGTAATTATTTTGCTGTATAGAAAAATCTGGTTCTGCTAACAACGCATCAATTCTTTCAGTCAAACGGTTAGGGGGAGTTGTACAACTAAATGCAGCAGCAAAATTAGCTGGCTGAGTTAAACGATCGCTCACCATTAATAACAAAGTTTCCGCCAATAATAACCCATCAACTTGTTTTTTTGCCCACTGATCTGCACGCACTTCTCGAAGAGTTAAAAGTTCATGCCACAACATTTCAGTATTAGGTAAAAAAGGCGCAATTTTTCCTAACCAACCGAACCAAAAAAACCAAAAATTATCTCGATAATAATAATGCGCTTGTTCGTGATTTAAAACTGCATAAAGTTGCTCGGAATTTAATCTTTCTATAAGTCCTTTACTAACTACTAACTGAGAATTCCAAAAGCCTATTTGGGCACTAAATAAAATAGGAGTATCCAGTAAACGTACTGATTTACCCTCAATAATTATTTGAGGATAATTATTCACCTTTTGTACAGACCGCCAACCTTCATAACCTAAAATCAAACCTAAAATAGCTGTCCATCCACAAAAAACCCAGGCCAATAAATAACTCAACCATCCAGTCGATAGTCCAAGCATTTCTCCTTGAGGACCCATACAAATAACTGCAATGGCCGTCGTAATTAAAATTATGGGAGAAGAAATAAATAACAGCAGCGATCGCTCCCAACGTTGGCCCCAATTACGCGGAGTAAAAAAGTAAGCTTTTCTGAGGCCATAAGATAACCCAACAGCTCCCAAAATGATGATCAGGTGCATTATTCTTTGTCCTCCCTAACTTTGCGTATAGCTTTTAGCTTTTCGGCGATCGCTTCTATTTGCTCGATACTAGCAGAATCTAAACTATCGGCAAAAGAGGCCACCAAATCTGGGTTTCCTACTTCCAGAAATTTATTTAATTGTTGATGCGCTCTCAACATTTGAGCTTCTCGACGAGAAATTAAAGGTCGCCACACAAAAGCACGCTCACTTTCATCACAAACTAACCAACCCTTTTGAGTCAGGCGACGTAGCACTGTAGTTACTGAAGTATAAGCTAGTTCTCGGTCAGGGTCGGTCAGAATATATTCATGTACCTGTTTGACCGTGACACAATCTAATGTCCAAACAATATTCAAAATCTCTGTTTCTAGAGGGCCTAAAGACATTTGTTGTGGACGGTGATCTGGTAAAGGACTCATTATTTATTTTTTATTTCTTAGATTTTGACAACACCGTAGTGAAAATTTATCCTTTGTTATGGTAAATTATTTAAGTATGACAGTCTGTCGTTTTACAATTTAAAATCTCCATAAATTATATTTTAATCTAAACAGGATAACGATTTCAGATTTTTTTGGAGATATCTATTGTAGAATTACCTCTGGATACATAATAATTTTAAAAGAACAGGAGTAAAGATGCGTTTTATTTCTTCATTTTCCAAGTCTTTAGCACTATTAGCTTCCGTAGCAATGTTAGTTATTGGTAGTCTAGTATTTTCTAATCCAGCAGAAGCAGCTAACTATGAGGTAACAATGGGTGCTGGTGGACTACAATTTAGTCCCAGGAAAATAGCTGTTAAGCCTGGTGATACAGTTACATTTAAAAATGGTATGCTCGCACCTCATAATGTAATTTTCAATCCTGCTAAATCACCTGATTCAGAACTGTCCAAATCACTTTCCCACAAAAACTTGGCCTATAGAGCTGGAGAGAGCTTTGATGTAAATATCCCAGCAGATGCTGAGTCTGGTGATTACGAATTTTTCTGTACTCCTCACCGTGGCGCAGGAATGGTTGGCCATCTGGTTGTAGAATAACAGCAGAACTTAAGCATCAGAAACTACTTTAAAATTGGTTTACTGTAGTTGATTAAAGTAATTACAAGAATACTTGTTCTTGTGCAAATTACTAAATAGTTTAGAACTCATAATACTAATCAAAAATTAGAGTTATAATTGATAACTCTTAAATATTTCTCCCTCTAAAAATTTATCTACCACAAGTGTTAATAACTTCAACAATTAATTCTTGTGATTTAGATATTTTAGGGGGAGAATAATTATTTTTATTATTAAAATAGCAGTCGAAAAAAAAGCTTAGGACAGTTAAAAACTTTAAAGCTCAGACAACGTAAGAATTAATTGTTGAAGTTA
>NZ_JAAHGK010001039.1:0-2783 GCF_010672505.1 Okeania sp. SIO2B9
CTATAAAAAACTGCTAAACCCTTATCATGTAAGGATTTTAGCAATTTCCAGTGCAAAACGTATGGAATTACTACTGTGTCTTAATTTGAGCGATTTTTTCTATCTATTTAGCGACAACTCTATTATATAAGCGGATTTGATCTCATCCAAAAATTTCAATAACTATAACGTTACAGTTTAGGATATGATCCCTCATTAGTGAAAAAATCAGAAAACATTACCGCGATTAACCCGGTTTCTGCTTATATAACTGGATTCTATATCATATCAAATCCGGTAGCATTAGTATAATTCAGTAGTGAGGAATAATAAGTCGAAATTCTAGGAATGAGCAACATTTTTTCCCTACTGACGATAGGAATTATATTACTCCGAAGCCAACGGATTTGATCTCATCCAAAAATTTCAATAACTATAACGTTACAGTTTAGGGTATGATCCCTCATTAGTGAAAAAATCAGAAAACATTACCGTGGTAAACCAGGTTTCTGCCTAATATAAAATCAGGTTGAACACTTATTATATAACCGGATTCTATATGAGAGGATTTGGATTTACTTGTTGGACAAGTAGCTTCAAGTCCTCTCTCGCTATTACAGATATGCAATCGCTATAGATATAAGGCAGAATTAAGCTTTTGTTTCAAATAAGGCAATGCGCAGTCGATCTGCTGTATCTTCCATTTCGGCAATCGACTCTAGACTAACAACCACCTTGCTGTCAACACCCAAAATTTCCGCCGCTTTAGCCACCGCCGCTTTTTCTTTTTCATGGTAGAACCCATCAGCTCGACTCATTTTGATCGCTTGGTACAATAGGGAGTGGCGAAAATTAAGTGGAAAATTAAATTTTATTTGACTCAATAGCTCTTCAAGGTTAGCATTTTTCCAATCGAATTTGCGGAGGATTTCAATATACTCTTGAAATGCTTCCGAGTCTACTGCCACCATTTCCTGTTCGTCAATATACCACTGAAATTCTGCTTCTGCCAGTTGTCCATCCGCTCCAGCGATCGCCAATAACGCGCAACCACAATTGACTCCTACCTCAAAATCAATTAAAGATTGAGCGGCGATGCCATATTTATGTTGAGCATATTTGCTCAGTGCGACAGTTTTTCCACTGCTCATATTTTCCTCCTTTTATTCTTGGTTTTGAGCAGTTCTAATTTTATATCATTACGTCTTGTTTAGGACAATAAATTTGGGTTGTCATGGAACAGGGAATAGGGAACAGAAAAATGTCCGCCGTTGGTGAAGCGCGTGTATGATATTAATCTTAATTATTTAGGAGTCAGGAGTCAGGAGGAGAGAGAATTACAAAGATGAGCGTAGTTATGACGATTGAAGAATTTTTTTATGTCCAATAAAACGGATTTGATATGATGCACAACCAGATTAACAAAGGCAAAAAAACTTCATAATTCTTTACCGAATAATTAAGGTTTAAAGCCTCTCCTTTAAAGGAGAAAAAAGCGGTCGTTAGCGGAGCTTCCCGAAGGGTGAGATGGCGATCTTCGGAGCGGGTCTGTAAGAACGGGTTTCCTCGCCATATCCAATCGACCAAGAGAAGACAAATTTTTCCTTTGAGTCAATCCTCTTCTTTTTAAGGAGAGGTAATTATTAATTATTAATTATTAATTATTAATTGTTGAAAAACAGCCTCTCAGGAATTTTCATCTCTATATTATTAGACATCTCCAGAAATTAACGAAGTCAGAAGTCAGAAGTCAGAAGTTATTTTTGTAACGAGGATTTGAGCTCCGCTCCAAAAATATTTCGCCTTAAAAGGCGGGGTGGCGCGACCCAATTATTTTGATAAATAAACCTTTTAATTAGAGCAGGCTAAGGATACGAAAAATTCACCCTAAAAAATCCTTTTTCGTGCCTTTTTCGTAAAAATATCTTACCTGTTGCCTGTTGCCTGTTGCCTGTTGCCTACTCCTACAAAAAATCTATATATTTTTCGCAGAGGTCTATTATTGAAGATACTGTAATAGTTGATGATTTGCTCGAAATTATTGCCAATATATTTTCCTTCTTCCTAATTCCTTATTCAGAATTTCTTAGCTGTTTGTGCAACTGGATCAAATTCAAACCTTTCAGAAGATTTTGTTTCACCATAAATATTAAAAGTAAATGTAGGTTCATCTCCGATTACTTCTATATTATGAATAGCATTAGAAGTGAAACTAATTAAGTCTCCTGGTTGTAATATTTTTTCTCCAACTCTTTCAATTTTATATTTATTTTCTGGGTCAGGATTACGTTTCCAAAAAGTATTTTTTTCCTGGCCTTTTAATACTGCTACTATTCCCCAGGTACCATGATTATGAATTGTTGAAATTGTACCTGGCATGAACTTTACTGTTTGTACTGTTAAGGGAAATCCTAACTCATCGTATAATAAAATAACCGAAGTTCCTGTTTTTTCGCAAGGTTCTGGTTCTTGACTTTGCAGCCAGTATGAATTAGTAATAAATTGTCTAACTAAAAGTCGAATTTTCTGTAGAGAACTCGCTTCATCTGTGGCATCTTTTAGAGTATCTTCTAGTTCTGTTAAGAATCTATACAATCGATAATTTTCTCTTAATAATTTCCATTCATTCACAGTTTCACAAGGTTGACATTGACCGTCTTCAGTCAAAAACCAATCTCGGTTTTTCATCTTGTTTCTCCTCTGGTATTGCTGATACTTTAGTTAACTATAAGTTGTGAGAATTTACTAAAAATACTTATATATTATATAGCTACAGTTAATACTAGAATTGTAAGAAAATATGA
>NZ_JAAHGK010000104.1:0-9978 GCF_010672505.1 Okeania sp. SIO2B9
TGCAAGTAAAATAGTAATAGATTGGTGTGTAAACTATGAAATAGGGACCTTAATTATTGGGTATAATCAGACTTGGAAACAAGAAATAAAATTAGGGAAAAAGAACAATCAACAATTTGTGAATATCCCTCACTATAGGTTAATAGAGATGTTAAGGTATAAAGCCCAACTAAGAGGAATAAAAGTAATAATTACCGAAGAATCCTATACATCTCAATCGAGCTGTTTAGATGGGGATGATTTACCCAAAGATGGAGAACAAAAACCGGAATTTAGTGGAAAAAGAGTAACAAGAGGGTTGTATAAAACTAGGGAAAATAAATTATTAAATGCTGATGTAAATGGGTCGTTTAACATTATTAAAAAAGTAATTCCTGATGTCTTTGACCAAGGAATAAAGGGTTTGCCGTTTAACCCTGTGGTGGTTGATCCACTACGAATGACTAATATTTCAGGCTTTCTCATTCAGTTTGAGTAAGTTTAGTTGAGCGGTAACAGTTTTAATATAAATGTCACGCTAGAATAACCGTAAGGGGAACTTTATAAATAATAGGAATTAATTAATTATGTTTGAACGCTTCACCGAAAAAGCAATCAAAGTGATAATGTTGGCCCAAGAAGAGGCTCGGCGCTTGGGACATAACTTTGTGGGGACGGAACAAATCCTCCTGGGTCTAATTGGAGAAGGCACAGGTGTTGCGGCCAAAGTTCTCAAATCTATGGGTGTTAATCTCAAGGACGCTAGGATTGAGGTAGAAAAAATAATTGGCCGTGGATCTGGATTTGTGGCTGTAGAAATTCCTTTTACTCCCAGAGCTAAAAGGGTTTTAGAATTATCCTTGGAGGAAGCACGGCAATTAGGACATAACTATATTGGTACTGAGCATCTACTTCTGGGTTTAATTCGAGAAGGGGAAGGAGTTGCAGCAAGAGTTCTAGAAAACTTGGGCGTAGACCTCTCGAAGGTACGGACTCAGGTAATTCGGATGTTGGGTGAAACTGCAGAAGTCACTGCTGGTGGTGGCGGTGGACGGACTAAAACTCCTACTCTGGATGAGTTTGGTTCTAATCTGACTCAAATGGCATCTGAAGGTAAGTTGGACCCAGTAGTGGGAAGGCAAAACGAAATTGAACGGGTTATTCAAATTCTAGGTCGTAGAACGAAAAATAATCCAGTTTTGATTGGAGAACCAGGGGTCGGAAAAACAGCGATCGCTGAAGGTCTGGCACAACGTATTGCTAATAATGATATACCAGATATTCTTGAAGAAAAGCGGGTAGTTACTCTGGACATTGGTCTATTGGTGGCTGGCACAAAATATCGAGGAGAGTTTGAGGAACGTCTGAAGAAAATTATGGATGAAATTCGCTCTGCGGGTAATGTCATCCTAGTTATAGATGAGGTTCATACTCTAATTGGAGCTGGTGCAGCAGAAGGGGCAATTGATGCGGCTAATATTTTGAAGCCTGCTTTGGCTCGTGGGGAGCTACAGTGTATAGGGGCAACAACCCTCGATGAGTATCGCAAACATATTGAACGAGATGCGGCACTCGAACGTCGTTTCCAACCAGTAATGGTGGGTGAACCTTCCGTTGAAGAGACAATTGAAATTTTATACGGTTTAAGGGAACGTTACGAACAACATCATAAGTTAAAAATTTTGGATACAGCTCTAGAAGCTGCTGCTAAATTGTCAGACCGCTATATTAGCGATCGCTATTTACCGGATAAAGCTATTGATTTGATTGATGAGGCAGGTTCCCGGGTTCGTTTGATTAATTCTCAACTTCCTCCGGCAGCTAAGGAGTTAGATAAAGAGTTGCGTCAAATTCTTAAAGAAAAGGATGAGGCAGTACGCTCTCAAGATTTTGATAAGGCAGGAGAGTTGCGCGATCGGGAAATGGAGATTAAATCTGAAATTCGTTCCCTTGCTCAAAGTAAAAAGACAGATTCCACGAGTGAAAATGATTCTCCAGTGGTTAATGAAGAAGATATTGCTCATATTGTTGCAAGTTGGACAGGTGTTCCAGTTAGTAAGCTCACAGAATCTGAATCTGAGAAGTTGCTACACATGGAAGATACTCTGCACCAACGTTTGATTGGTCAGGAAGAAGCTGTCAGAGCAGTATCTCGTGCTATTCGTCGGGCAAGAGTAGGATTGAAAAACCCCAACCGACCAATTGCTAGCTTTATTTTCTCTGGACCGACTGGGGTTGGTAAGACAGAATTAACTAAGGCTCTGGCTACATATTTCTTCGGGTCAGAAGAAGCAATGATTCGGTTGGATATGTCTGAATACATGGAACGTCACACTGTTTCTAAGTTGATTGGTTCTCCTCCTGGTTATGTGGGTTATAACGAAGGTGGTCAGCTAACTGAAGCAGTTCGTCGTCGCCCTTATACTGTGGTGCTATTTGATGAAATCGAAAAAGCTCACCCTGATGTCTTCAATATGTTGTTGCAAATTTTGGAAGACGGACGGTTGACTGATGCTAAGGGTCGTACAGTAGATTTCAAGAATACCTTAATTATTATGACCTCCAATATCGGTTCTAAGGTAATCGAAAAAGGAGGCGGTGGTCTTGGTTTCGAGTTCTCCGATAATGAAGCTGATGCTCAATACAACCGAATTCGCAACTTGGTTAATGAAGAACTAAAACAATATTTCCGCCCAGAATTCCTCAACCGTTTAGATGAGATTATCGTCTTCCGTCAGTTGAATAAGGATGAGGTGAAGGAAATTGCTGTGATTATGTTGAAAGAAGTCTTTAGTCGTTTGACAGAAAAAGGCATCAAGCTAGAAATTACTGAACGCTTCCAAGAGCGGTTAGTTGAGGAAGGTTATAATCCCAGTTATGGAGCGCGTCCTCTACGTCGGGCAATTATGCGTTTGCTTGAGGATGTTTTGGCTGAGGAAATTCTTTCTGGTGCTGTTCGTGAGGGCGATACTGCTGTGGTTGATGTTGGAGAGGATGGTCAGGTTAAGGTTACTCAAGGTGAAAAACGAGAGTTGTTGCCTCAAGGAGCTGAGTAGGATTTAGTTTCTTCTGGGAACGGAAGTTAATTTTTCATGGTAAGACGGCAGAGAGTTTAAGCTTTCTGCCGTTTTGAGGGAGTAGGGAGTCAGAATTTTTAAATTAATGATGATAAAAATTGTCAGAACCAATTTAGGATTGCTATGTAAATTATAGTAGAGTAGAACTTTAAGAGATGCGGTCGGTGAGAGCTACGCTCCCTCCGCCTTCGGCGTTAAACAACCGTGAATGCCTGTGGATAAGTAGGACTTGCTGATTAAATATCAAAGCACTGACAGATATTGGTTTCAGCCTTTTTTTGCCTTTAAAAAGTGCGCCTGTTTCAGTCTAAAAAGCTCAAAAAGCTAGTATTTTAGGCGCATAGTTGGGCAAAAAAATTAAGGGACAAAACTTAGCTCCTGCCTCCTCGCTCATTCCCTTTTCTCCTGTCTCCTGTCTTCTGTCTCCTGACTCCTACCCCCACCAAAAGACTTTTTCAGCAAACCCTAAGTAACCGCCGACGACCTCAGTAGAAGCAAGGGACATTGCATGCAACGTCCGTACACATCAATTTTTCACGTTATGTGACGCTTTGTATCAGTTTTATGGATCAGCTAAATCAAATTTTTCGAGATGCCCAACTAGCCAATGATAGAATATAGACTGGAACAAGAATTTGCTGAACAAATGGATGCTAGAGATCCTCTCGCTTCCTTACGAAAAGAATTTTATATTCCCAAGGCTGCTTCTGGGGAAGAAAATATCTATTTCTGTGGTCATTCTCTAGGATTACAACCTGTAACTGTTCGAGAAAGCATCGAAAAGGTATTATATGATTGGGAAAAGCTGGGAATTGAAGGATACTTCTGCGGTACTCCTCGCTGGCTGGATTATAGTAAATCATTAAAGCCAAAAATGGCTGAAATTGTCGGCGCACTGGAGTCAGAAATAGCAATCATGAATACTCTGACCATGAACTTGCATCTGATGCTAGTCTCATTTTATCGACCTAGCCCAGAAAAATACAAAATTCTGATTGAAGCTAACGCCTTTCCTTCTCCTCGATATGCGCTCAAATCCCAGATTGAATTTCACGGTTACGATCCAGAAATTACCTTGCTGGAAATTAAACCTCGTCAGGGCGAAACCTACATCAGAACCGAAGATATTGAAAACTTATTAGAGCAAGAAGGTAATTCAATTGCTTTAGTATTTCTAGGAGGAATAAACTATCTAACAGGACAGTTTTTCGAGATGAAAAAAATTACTGAGCAAGCACACCAATACGGTTGCTTGGTAGGATTCGATCTCGCTCATGCTGTTGGCAATGTTCCCCTTGCTTTGCATGATTGGCAGGTAGATTTTGCAGTGTGGTGCAATTATAAATATATGAATAGTGGACCAGGAGCGGTCGGAGCTTGTTTCGTCCATGAAAAATATGCCCATCAGTTCAATTTACCTCGGTTTGCTGGTTGGTGGGGCAATAAAATTGAAACGCGGTTGCTGATGAAACAAGATATTGAACCGTCATCCGGTGCAGAAGGTTGGCAAATTAGTAATTCAGATGTTTTATCATTAGCGTCCCTGTCAGTTTCTCTAGATATCTTTGCCAGGGTGGGAATGGCACAATTAGTAACTAAAAGTCGCCTGCTGACTGGCTATCTTGAATTCTTATTGAATAGTCTAGAAAACAAACCTTTATTGCTTACCCCTGCCAATCCTGAAGCTAGAGGATGTCAGTTATCGATTCAGATTAAAAATGCCGAGGGAAATTTGCTGGAAAAGTTAACAGAACGAGGAATATTATGCGACTGGCGCGAACCAAACACCCTTCGGATTGCACCTGTTCCCCTCTACAACCGCTATACAGAAGTTTTTCAATTTGTGCAAGCTTTATCAGAATTATAATAAAACTCGATCGGAATTATCAGAAAAAGGGTAGTCCTGCATAGTAATGGTATAGAGGAAAAAGGAAGATCTGGCACGGGAGCAAGGCTAGATAAAACAAAGTTATATGTGATATAAATTCTTCTGATAAAAAAAAAGGGTGATCACTGCAAGAAAAGGTAGGATATAATAAACTCTAGCCTATCCAATGCATTGTACATCGGCAGACCAAACATTCCGGTTTTCCGGAGTCGTCATCTCGCGGTGGAACATTGTCGGCGTTGGCGGGGCTTGTAACTGTTGGCTAAAATCTGGTATTATCTATTAAAATCTAGGATTATCTGTTTATGCTACTTGGATTCAAAACAGAGTTACATCCAAATAACCACCAAAAAACATTGCTAGCTAAACACGCGGGTGTAGCGCGTCATGCTTATAATTGGGGTTTGTGGTTAACTAAAAATATCTTAAACCATAACCAGCATAATCCTGATAGTAAGCTTAAATTTCCTACTGCAATCGACCTCCATAAACTTTTGGTAGCAATGGTTAAACCAAATAACTATTGGTACTACGAGGTTTCTAAAACAGCACCTCAGTATGCTTTGAGGTATTTATCCAATAGTTGGAAACGCTGTTTTACCAAAGTGTCTGGTCAACCTAAATTCAAGAAAAAAGGTAAAGATGATAGCTTTACTTTAGATGGTTCAATTACAGTTGGTTTTAATCAGATTAAATTACCAAGAATTGGATGGGTGAAAACTTATGAAATTTTACCAGATAATGTAACTCCTAAATCTGTAACTATTAGCAGGAAAGCTGATAGATGGTTTATTAGTTTCAAGACAGATACAGAAACTCAAATTACTGAAAAATCAGTAGATGTAGTTGGTGTAGATTTAGGAATAAAATCTTTAGCAACATTATCCACTGGCGAAGTATTTCCTGGAGCCAAATCTTATAGAAAGTTAGAAGCTCAACTTTCTCGGTTGCAATACTTGAATCGACATAAAGTCAAGTTTTCCAATAATTGGAAAAAAGCGCAACTTAAGATAGCTAAACTACATAGCAAAATAGCTGATATCAGAAAAGATACATTGCATAAACTTACTACTTACTTAGCCAAGAATCACAGCCAAATAGTAATAGAAGACTTAAATGTATCAGGAATGATGGCAAATCATAAGCTAGCTAAGGCTATTGCTGATATGGGTTTTTACGAGTTTCGTAGGCAGCTAGAGTACAAATGTCAACTATACGGCTCATCCTTAACCATTGTTGACAGATGGTTTCCCAGTTCTAAAACCTGTTGTAACTGTGGAACTGTAAAAGAGTCTCTGTTGTTATCAGAGCGCGCTTTCACTTGCGAACACTGCAATTTTAGCTGCGATAGAGACTTGAACGCAGCGTTAAATTTAGCTCAGGCGGTCAGTTTGCTCCGCAACGCTAGCGCGAACGACCGTGACAGCTTGTGGACTGGATAACGCCGACGTTGCCAGGTTGAAGCAAGAATAGAACAGATTATTTATTATAGAAAATCATAGATTTATATAGATAATCATAGGTTTCTAAGAACGGTCAGTGATGTACCGCAAAAATTCGCTGGCGGTAGTGCAGCTCTATGTTCCCTGGTACAGTCCCTCGACGCTGGTTTAGGAATACAACACGCAGGTAACACTCAATCGTTTTTGCAGGAGATGCACTCCTATATGTCCCCCAGGCACCGCCAGTTTATTGTCGCCATTTGGTCAGGACCATCTATCAAACAGTTTATAATCGACCACCAACAGAGTCATCCTGCTTTATGTGATTTATACAATCATTGCGTTGAGGAGCTAATGAACTTTAGAAAACAGCACTTGGCAATTGCTGCTCAATATATCCTCCAACAAGCTCCCAAAGAGCAGAGGGGAACTGGCGGCACCAATTTTGTCCCTTTTCTCAAAAAAGTAGAAGCACAAACCAAAGCCAATCTAATCTCGAATGTGGTTTGATAGTAAATGGGGGCGTTGCTGAATTAAGGGATAAATATAAGTGGGATGGGCATCCTGCCCGCCCGAAAATATAAGGACTGGGCAAGATGCTCATTTCACAAAACTATTAAAATCATCCCGCATTTATGCAACGCTGTAAATGGTTATCCAGTTCATCCTTTATATATTCCGAAACAGTTTATGAAAGATACAAATACTGAACCAGATAAAGTTGGTACAACAGAAGCAGCATTTCTTCTAAATATTTCTACCGCTAGACTCAGGTTACTTCTCAGGCAAGGTCGTCTCAAAGGAGCCAAAAAAGTCAAACGCTTCTGGATCATTCCCTTAAATAGTCGGGGAATGCCAGAAATTACTCCTGGTCGTCGAGGTCCTCAAGGAACTTGGAATAAAGGATTCCGTACAGGCAATACTTTTATCCATGTGCTGCGAAGAGAAATTGACTATAACCGAGACCACGGTACTTCTCTTCCAGCAATTTCTGTCAAACAAGGAGGCAAAAACCATCGCTGCCACGAAGTAGAAATTCTGGGAAACTGCAAAATAGTCTATCGTCCTCATAAACCTAACAAAAGTCAAGCTGGTGGTGCGCGGCTGTGGATTGAGACAGAGCCTGATATTGAAATTATTCGCAAATTTTTCCGGGATGTAGAACTGCAAGAAGACAAACCTCAAGGCTTTGGTTAAGGTAGGGTCTGATTTTTAGATTCAACCAATTTTTATTTATACTATTAAATAGTACTGTCGCGTTGTGGATGCGTAAGTTCTGATTTATTGTAATCTATTTGGGATTGCTATATTTTGTGACAATAAGCATCTTAAAAAGTAATGTCAATATTATTTATCTACCAAAAACTCAAACTTTGATTTTTCCCTGCCACTACTACAACAGCAATATAATTAGATTCAGGAATAAACTGATATAAATACCAACGGGAAGCTGCTTGAAAATCTCCATTAATACTAGGGCGTGTCATCAATTAAAGATAAAGAGGTTGACATTAAAGGTATAGTATGCTTATAGAACCCCTGAGCGTATCTCTAAAAATTTAGGTGATCGCCAATCTCTGAAGCATTAGTCGAATAAAACACATAATTTACTTGGAAGTAGCATTTTCCAGGGTTCTTTTCCTGCGGAATGCTGCGCAAACAAAATTTTTAGTCAAGCTTTTACACCTCTCCATCCAGGGATTGGTTCTTTCCATCACCCACCAGGCTTGAACGGGAACAAACCCTTTTTTTCCCAGATTCTCTTTCTCTAACTTTGATGGTTTTGGCGATAGTTTAAACCGAATCTTAGTCATAATTGCCGGATAAATTTTCTTTAACTCCTCTATGATCTTTTCGGGGTGGTATCCATGATCAAGTAAGATAGTAATCTGAGGAATATTGACTGGTTTGGATTTCAAATAGTCGATGTTGTTTGAGATCATTTCTATTCATCCTACATCATCAGTTTCTGATGATGCATGTACAGTGGGTAAAAAAAGGAAAACCAAGACTATCAACTGCTAAGTGCCTCTTAATTCCAGCTGAATGTAGCTGCTGCCAAAAAACTGTGGAATCAGGAGGCAAATATGCAGGGCAAATCACACCAATTACAACCATTCTTAAGTTGGTAGAGGATACCATCAAGTATTTGCCTTTTCGTCCATTTTGTGGGACAAGTTTTCTTCTTTTTTGGCAATAATGGTTCAACTTGAACCCATTCTTTGTCTGTTAAACTGCTTGAATACGGCATTTGCCTAACTCTTGTTTAGGATAATTGGCGATCGCTACTTAGTATAAACTTGGACGGAAAAGATACGCTCAGGGGTTCTATAAAGAATAACTACAGGAATAACAGGCATAGGACTGCTCTCAATGACTAGACGTTATGGTTTGCGTGACGACCAATGGGAACCCATTCCACATTTACTACCAGGCCGTGAAGGAACTGTAGGAAGAACAGCATGCATACAACCGCCTCTTTGTAGAAGCGGTTTGATACAGATATCGGGCGGGAATTCCTTGGACAGACTTACCAGAAAGATTTGGGGACTTCCGCATTGTCCATACCCGTTTTAGCCGTTGGAGCGGTTCTGGAGTCTGGGAAAGACTATTTCAAACTCTAGCTGAGGATGCAGATAACGAATATGCCATGATCGATGCCACTATTGTTCGTGCTGATCAACATAGTGCCGGAGTGAAGGACAGTAGTGCAGAACAGGAAGACATTGGCCGTAGCAAAGGAGGGTTGAGTACCAAGATACATGGAGTAGTAGATGCTCTGGGTAATCCTACTAATTTTTTTTACTACTGGTCAAGCATCGGACTTGGATGGGGCAGATGTAGTATTACCGATGGTAAAAGCGGAAGCAGTATTAGGGGAAAAAGCTGATGATGCTCAGGAGCGGGTGCCAATCGCCTTTGACCCACAGAGGAATAGAAGTAGTGATTTCCCCGAAAAAAAAAACTGCGCGTGAACTGCGTAATTATGATCAGATATTGTACAAAGCAGGTCTATGAATCGAAAATTTCTTTGCCAAACTCAAAGAGTATCCAGCGTTGGCTCCGCCTAGCGGCAGCTATATCGCTACTAGATACGATCAACGTTCGTTTAACTTCCTGGGAGGGATTTATTTGGTAGCCTCAGTCATTTTATACCAAGCGTGAAAAAATAATGTTACGAATAGTAAGAGGAATAAAAAGACTTTTCAGAATATTCCCTTTGACAAAAAAGATGACTTCCGACCTAAAAAATGGTATTGAAGCCCTTCCTATACGACTCCTGACTCCTGACTTCCCCTCCTGGGAGGGGGAGGGGCGAGGGGTGGGTTGACTCCTAAGAAATATCCTAACTATTTGTAGCAAACATTTATCAATTTGGTATTATGAGCATAGCGATTGCCATCGACCTAGAGCATACAATACCCCTACTTGTCAATTTTTTAATTGATGACACGCCCTAATAAAAGGCAATTTTTTTATAAATATTTATAAATAGATGATAGTAAGGAGTAGGGTAGAATTTCATACAATTTTCCTTTCTCCTTACTCCCGAAGGAGAGTTAAATATAGTTATATAATCCCTCCTTCGGGA
>NZ_JAAHGK010001040.1:0-2777 GCF_010672505.1 Okeania sp. SIO2B9
CAGCAGAGGCAGCTAAAGCTTTGCTGTGGTTACGCTCAATGCATCAAATCCTGACTTTTGTAGACATTCAGTCAAAATACTAGCTTCAGTTGGGTTATCTTCTACAATTAATATACTTGCTTTCATAACTTTCTAATTGTTATTTAATGTTTGTCCAAAATTTTACTTATATTAATAAATTTTTTGTTTGCCAGTTGAATTTTTAAGTGTTAGGCAAATGTTTTTGGATCATTTTTAAGATTTCTTCTGGTTTAGGAGGCTTACTCAAAAAGTCGGCTGCTCCTATTAATTTAGCCCGACTGCGGTCTATCACATTATTTCGATGGGTAAAAATAATGACTGGTATTTTTTCAAATGCTGGTGCTTTGCGTAAAAATTGATAGACAGTATAACCATTTGCATGAGGCATTTCTAGGTCAAGAAAAATTAAATCTGGTTTATATTCAGCTATTTTAACAAATCCTTTAATTGGATCTTGTATACTGATAAACCTATAACCAGCAGGTTGCACAATTTTCTTTAATGTTTCAGTCACTACTGGGCTATCATCAATACAAGCAATTAATGATTGTTTTTTGGATGTAGTTTTGTCTGTACTTTTCTGAGAATTAGCTGTTGTTAAAGATGATTTTATAGGTGATGTTGATAAGTCTGGTACTGTTTTTAATTGAACTAATCCTTTTTTGACTAAAGGAAATAAAGTTTTAGTTACAGCTAATACTGATTTTCTTAGTTGATAGGCAATATCCCATATAGTTAGGTCCCCATGTAAGTATTTACCCCAACCAGATAAAGCTTCTGGTTTAACAGTTTTTGTCATGACAGGAACAAGATTGGGGTTAAGACTATTGAAACCTGCTTTTTGCCATAAATTTTGCATTTTATTAACTTTACTAAAAATTTCTTCTAGTTCTCTATAGCATAGAGCTAAACCTAAAGATAATTCTGATTTATTATCTGGACTTTGCTCCCACTGGCATGTTAGATCTACGTAAAGACTCAGGGAAAATAATATTTCTAATGTGACAGTACGAATGACTTTTTTAGCCTGATAAAGAGTAATTTCATCTCTTGTTATTCCATCATATAGTAGAATATATTCCCAAGGTTTTTCTTGATCTGATAGTTGTAAAGTTATGGGTTTCCATTTAGGACAGTGCAATTCTATCGCTCGTTGCCAACGTCTCACTCTATGAAAGTTACCAGTAGTATAGAGTAATCTACCATAAAATATATAAATGTTTCCTTGTTTTGCATGGCTATTTAATAATAGGTTGCCGGTTGCCATTCTTTGACTAAGGATGTCTATTTCTTGTGCTAATTTGATTATTTTGTTGTTTGCAGACATGAATCTTAAAGGTTCAATATGAAAACTCGATCACCATTCGAGTTATGAATATTTGACAACATCATTTGTGGCCATCTGCTTAACTTTCTAGATTAGTTTTTCCTCTCAAGAAAATGACAATACAATAAAATTATTTTAATATTTTCTCCGTTAATCATATTATATTATGATTCTTAATATTTGAACAGAAAATAATTATTTAATACATTTTAAAAATGTTTTATTGTATTGATTGCATTAAAATCAGTGGTTTTTTTGTTTCATATGATCAAATAAACTAGATAATGATCATAAATATTTAAACAGTAAAACTACGTTAATTTTATCATAAAATTAATATTATTAATCAATTTCTTGATTAATAATATTAAAATAAGTCGCTGAAAAAACACCATCGTTTATAGTTATAGTTGATTGACATCTATGATCATATATATAAATTATTCTACACTACTAAATCTAAGTATATTTACTATGTGGACAATGTTTTTGACAGTCGCCTTATATATAGCAATCCGCGCATTGGTTGTGACAATTTTTATAATAGTTAATTGGAACTGAAAACCTTTACAATTATGACTCCTGATGACTGCTCCCTAACTGTTACCAAAATATTACAACTTAAATAGGATTGCTAAAAATTTATAAACGATCAAAGCCTTGCTATATTTTACTAATTAAATTACAAAATTCAAAAGCTAATGAACCTCTCAGGAATGTTAAGTTATCAGACCTCTAAACAAATTAAGTTAAATTAATATTTATGATGTAAATTCTAGGAGTGATAGCCACTTAAACATTTTTTTGCACTATGAATTTCTCATATACCCCCTTTTCAGAAGTTAGGATACATATTAGTTATTGAAGTATTGAAAAGGCGCAATCAAGATATATTGACGACCTTCAGCGATCGGTTAATATTTTTAACTTTGCACTTTTATAAGGAGTCTGTAGACACGGATTGACTTCCCTTGGGTATCTCTCATACACCTATAAATTTTCACTGATTCAATTCTTTAGAGTCAACAAAATATAGTAAAAGTATTACGAAATGATCAAAAGGCCACCTAAAGGCCATATTAAACACTTAAATTTTTGCTAATTTGAGACAAATATAAATAGTTACATTATGCTATGATTAATGTTGGTAAAAATAAAAGTATGTTGTATGTATAGCAGTGGAAGGAAAGGGTGTGGACATATGAAAAACTTAAAACTCAGACAACACAAGATTTTTCCAACTTCAGTCCTTCCTTCTGCAATACATATACTAGATAATAACTAGAATTAAACCCCCATCAAACAACCATAAGGGGGTTGGTAAGGGGGTGCTGGTTTCCCCACTCCTCCACAGGGTGGGGCGGAAAGCACCCCCTTACATAAATAAATGTTGATCCGCTTCGATCAAGATGTTTGTCTACCTCCCGAC
>NZ_JAAHGK010001041.1:0-2774 GCF_010672505.1 Okeania sp. SIO2B9
TGCTGATTTTTTATAGTTTTGTCAACAGACAAGAAATTAATCAAAAAAATTCAACAACATCCCTATGGGATTATATTTCAAAGTATAGAGTACTCAGGGACATTATATCTTCAAGAGAAGCTTAAAAATACTTAAAAATATGCATAGGAGTGTTGAGACATTTGAGTTAGGTGAGTCATGCAAGTACCCATCAGAAAATAAACTACCATCATTGCAGCAGCAGATGTAGCAACTAAAATACCAGCTAGCATTAGGGAAAATTCTCGATGATTGAATGATTCCTGCATGAGATGCAGAGACCAAGCCACTAAGGCCACATCAAGTATTAGAATAGTGAATAACATAAGTTACATTTTGTAACAGTCCCTCTATTTTAACAACATTTCTTAAAAAAACACCCTAATTTTTTTACTAAAAAAATATAAAAGTAACCTTAACCATGTCTCACAGGAACTTGATGGTTAGCCAAATAATCCTTAATTTCCGACACGCTTAGTTGACCATAATGAAGTAACGAAGCAAGTAAAGCTGCTTCTGCCCTACCCTCAGTTAAAGCCTCAAAAATGTGCTGACAGTTACCAGCACCGCCAGAAGCAACCACTGGAATTTGAACATTATCTGCTATAGATCTAGTGAGCGCTAAATCATAACCAGCTTGGGTTCCATCCGCATCCATACTTGTAACAAGAAGCTCTCCTGCACCTCTTTTCTCCACTTCCAATGCCCAAGATATTGCATCTTTGCCAGTATTTTCTCGTCCACCCCGAACATAAACGTCCCATCCTAATTTATCTGGGTCTTGACGACGACGAGCATCAATAGCTACTACAATACACTGATTCCCAAAGCGGTCACTTGCCCGATCAATCAAGTCAGGATTACGCACCGCTGCTGAATTTATACTGACTTTATCTGCACCTGCTCTTAATAAATCTTTAATATTTTCTAAGGATTGGATACCACCACCAACTGTCAGAGGAATAAAAACCTGCTCTGCAGTCCTATAGACAACATCTATTATGGTACCTCGGTCTTCGTGAGTAGCAGTAATATCAAGAAATACCAATTCATCAGCACCAGCATCATTATATACTTGGGCCAGCTCTACAGGGTCTCCAGCATCTTGAAGATCAACAAAGTTGACACCTTTAACTACTCGACCTGCATTAACATCAAGACAAGGTAAAATTCTTTTGGCTAGCATAGAAATAAGTTAGTTATAAAGGAAGGAAGAAGAAAGAAGGAAGAAGAAAGAAGAAAGAAGTAAAGAAGAAAGAAGGAAGAAGTAAATAATAAATAACAAAGAAGAAAGAAGGAAGAAGAGAAAGTTTTTTTATCAAAATAATTGGGTTGCACAATCCCACCTTTTAAGGCGAAATGTTTTTGGAGTCTTGCTCAAATCCCAGTTACAAAAAACAACTTCTGACTTCCCCTCCTGGGAGGGGTTTGGGGTGGGTTGACTTCTAACTTCTGACTTCGTTAAGTTAATCCTTCAATCACAGGATGGTAATAAAAAGCTAATCCCAAAACGGCATAAGCTGCTAATAATAAAGCTCCTTCTAACCAATCAGAACGACCATCAGAACTTACAGAATTAGCAATTAATACTGCTACTACTACTGCTACTAATTCAAAAGGATTAAAATTCAAATCCATTGGTTGACCCAGTAACAAACCCGCCAAAATTAACACTGGTGCTACAAATAAAGCAATCTGTAAACTAGAACCTACTGCCACTGAAACAGACAAATCCATTTTATTTTTCATCGCAACAGTAACTGCCGTAGCGTGTTCGGCAGCATTACCAATAATTGGAACTACAATTACACCAGTAAATAAAGTAGTTAATCCCAAAGTTTCTGTAGCTTCTTCGAGAGAATCAACCAATAATTCTGATTCAAATGCTACGGCTAAAGTTGCTACTAATAGTACAGAAATCCACAGTAATAAATTAGGTTTATGCTCAGATTTTTCTTCTGATTCAGTATTAGAATCTGATTCTTCTGGTTCATTACCTGCCACACCAACTTCATATAAATAAGAGTGAGTCTTCATGGAAAATAATAAGGTGAGTATATAAACAGCAATTAAAACTATTGCTACTGCACCCGACAGATTTTGCATCGTATTTTCACTAATACCATCAGAAGTAGCATTTACCGCTGTTGGAACTAAAATTGCAATTACAGCTAAGTTCATTGCTGAAGCATTTAAACGAGCTACTACGGACTGAAATTTTTGTTCTTTGAAACGTAGCCCTCCTAAAAACATTGATAAACCCATTACTAACAATAAGTTACCAATAATAGAACCTGTAATACTCGCCTTAACTACGCTTACTAACCCAGCATTTAGAGCAATAATACCAATAATTAATTCTGTAGCATTTCCGAATGTAGCATTCAATAATCCACCTAAGTTAGGACCAAGAACAACAGCAATTTCTTCTGTCGCTGTACCCATCCAACCTGCTAAAGGAATAATTGCTATAGCAGATGTAATAAAGATAGCTGATGAACCCCATTCTAGGAAATTACCTGCAATTGAAATTGGAATAAATACTAATAAAATTGAAAGGATTGTTTTTGTATTTAGCATAAGGTGTAAATTACCAGTTTAGTGAATCAGAAATTAGGTAAAAATCAATCAATAGGGTTGGCTGAAAAGTATTTTGCTGGTGGGTATAATTTAGGGTTAAGAACTCAGGGGTTAGAAATCAGGATAAATACGAAAAACCCAAGCAAGAGATAGAAAAAATAGCCTATTTTTTTGGA
>NZ_JAAHGK010001042.1:0-2771 GCF_010672505.1 Okeania sp. SIO2B9
GTAATATAAATGAAAAAGTTTTGGCTGCCAGTAGCGCTGGTGGGGGGTTAGGATTATTACTGCTGACGGGTTCAGGTTTTGGTTTTCTGGCAGGAGCAGCTCTTGGTGCTGGTAGTGTTGTTCTTACTTCTCCTCGTTCTGTTACCCTAGAAGGCGATAATATCATAGAAGTTCGTGTAGTTGAGGATTTACCTCGTTCTAGGTTCTACGAAGATATTGGCAGTTTTTAGAGGTAGAGATATTTTCTACTCCCTACTCCCTGGTATAGTTAAATCAACTAGAAGTTATTTTCAGGTGCATTCCCCCCAGGTCCTAACTGACCGGGCAAGAAAAGGTTTTGAGCACTATCGTTTTGATAGATACAATTAATCTCTGGATCGTCATTAATATTTCCTGTATAACCAAAGGTATTCATGCGGTTTTTACAATCACGTACTTGCTCATTGTTGACTAAGTTTCTTTTCTCTAGAATTGACCAGTTATTTCTGCGGATGACACACCCTGGTTTTATGTTTGGTTGAGATACATATACATTAAAAGGATTTAGAGTCAAGAAAACTCTCATATTCATTACCATAGCACTAGCTCCAAACTGTACACAAAGTTCTGGGTTTGGTACGCTGCGATCGATAAATTCACGAGAGGCCACATTTTGGGGAGTAAAGTTAGCGGTAGAGCTAAAGGCAATGCCAATGCCAATACCTAAAACAAATACTCCTCCTAAAATTGCTATAGTGGCATAGTTGAATCTAGATGGTTGGGTGGTAGTTTGAGGTCTACGTTTCATATAAATAAAAGTTAAGTTATGGAGCTTAGGCTATAAACTAATAGTGGACGAGCTAAATTTAGATTTTTACTTTCCTAGTTTGACAAGCAAGTATGTATAATTTTACCAGGTAGGTTATTTGTCCTTAAGTAAGCATAAATAACCATCAGTAAATTACCTAATTTGGAAATTTTTTGATTAATACTATCATAATTCTCAAATTAGAACGATTAAGTCAAAATTTAAAGGTCAAAAGTCAGATAACCCCCTAGTTGAGTAATGTTAAGTTTTATGTTATAATATTTCCAATATATGCTCATAATTTTTGAGTGTAGGCCAAAATATATATCAAATAATATTTAGCTATATGTTTGTTTTCGGGTAAGTTCTAATGAGTTAGCATTCCTGAAAGGTAAAATATTTGGCAAATATTATTGAACAGAGTTAAGTATTTCTACTTTATGTCTAGCCTAAGCATTGGTCTAGACTAATGTGTCTATGTCGTATTAGAATTTTTTAATCAGGATAGAGTAGTGTCTGTCGAGACTATAGAAAAGCGTTCCACTTCCACAGTCCGTAAACCTGCACCACGTTATCGTGTTTTACTCCATAACGATGATTTTAATAGTATGGAGTATGTAGTGCAAGCATTGATGAAGACAGTGCCGAGTCTAACTCAACCCCAAGCTGTCGATATTATGATGGAAGCTCACAGTAATGGTATTGCATTGGTGATTACCTGCGCTTTAGAACACGCTGAGTTTTATTGCGAAAATTTAAAAAATCAGGGACTAACTAGCACTATAGAACCTGATGAGTGATTTAATTGTAATATAGAAGCCGAGTTTCTACCTTGAGAAGCTCGGTTTCTCATTTGTATAGGTGTTGGTAGTGCCTAATTTATCATTTGGCAAAATTGCAAAGTTTTCGGTTTCTATCAGAATAGGAATTTTTATTTTAACATTATTTCTGGGTTGGATACCACTAGCAGCACCAATATATTTTTTTGGGCGAGATGCAAATTTAGCGAGTATATTGGCGATCGCTCTATTATATATAGAGTTTATTATTTTAGTCCAGTTTTGGGGAAAGAAAGTTTATCAACAACCACACCTACTACGTCACTACGGTTTAGAAATAAGTAGGGTCAACTTTCAGAATTTTTTTCAAGGTTTAGGAATAGGTTTAGTTAGTCTGTTTGGTTTTTTTATTTTAGAAACGTTTCTGGGATGGGTAATATGGCAGTCACCTTCAGCAAAGTTACCTCAATTTATTCTGGAAGGTTTATTGGTATCTGTGGGTATTGGTTTTGCTGAGGAGTTATTATTTCGAGGTTGGTTATTGGATGAGTTGGAGCGAGACTACAAACCAAGAGTAGCTTTGTGGGTAAGTAGTGTTGTATATGCTTTACTACACTTTATTAAACCAGTGGAAGAAATTTTGCGGACTTGGTTTCAGTTTCCTGGTTTGGTGTTGTTGGGTTTGATTTTTGTTTGGGCAAAACGTGATGAAGAAGGAAGAAGGAAGAAGGAAGAAGGAAGAAGGCATCCCCCCTTGCCCCCCTTTGAAAGGAAGAAGGAAGAAGGCATCCCCCCTTGCCCCCCTTTGAAAGGAAGAAGGAAGAAGTGGATGGTGACTCAAAACCCAACTAATTATCAACACCGTGTAGATAGCGGGGTATTAAACCCAAAAGAAAAAGATAAATTGACTTATTATCAACAACAATTATTGGGTTTGCCTATTGGTATTCATGCTGGTTTTGTTTGGGGTTATTACATTATTAATGTGGGTGGTTTAGTTAAGTATTCTAGTGTAGTTGGAGAGTGGATAGTTGGGATAAATGGTAATCCTTTAGCAGGTGTAATGGGGTGGTTTTTTTTAGGAGCGATCGCTTTGTTTATTCAGCGAAAGTGAATTGGTATAACCTAAGAGGTAGTTATATCATGTCTGCCTACTGCCTACTCCCTCTTTTCTGGAGATGTCTATTATCCAGACATGATATAAC
>NZ_JAAHGK010001043.1:0-2768 GCF_010672505.1 Okeania sp. SIO2B9
TTTTAAAGTTATTACAAAATGTAAGCATTTCCTGCGGAATGCTGCGCAAACAGCTATTAGCTGTGAGCTGTCAGCTCTCATGAGGGGGTTTTAATGAATATAGACTGTTTCAGCCAGCTTTTATAGTAAGTATAAATTCTGACTCAATTAGTAAAGCTTTTATCTAAAACTCAAAGTAATAGTTGACGGTTGAATGCTTACTACAAAATTACATATTAACAACTGCCGAAACATCATTGAACTTACAAAAGTTTTGACTTAATTAGATATTAATTTTTAGGTAATCATTTAGCTCTTAGCAGTCAGAACTGAGTGCAAATAATGAATAATTCCTTCTAATACCATTTCTCCATAAAGTTGTACTTCATATTAAAGATGGGAATAGTGAGTGTAATAAGGCCCGAGCAACAATTATTAAGCGCATTGTTACAGAGAAATGGTATAAAGTTGAAGGAGCGTACCTTGCCACTAACCTTTAATTCTCTCTCAATTTTTCAATTGCTTTTACCTCCTCCTCTGATCAATAGCTGAATGCTGAATGCTTAATTTTTTAGAGCTTTTGATAATACAGAAAAGAGATTAAGATTAAACTGTATCTTATTATTCTAAAAAATCGGATAATTTTCATGTCATTGCCAAAATTGCATCTATCCCAATTATTTCCCAACTTAGACCGACAAATTTTAATTCTGGCAATGGGTAGATTATTATCTCAAACTGGTACAGGTTTTACATTATTTTATGCACCAATCTTTTTTGTAAATCAAGTTGGCTTATCTACAACTTCAGTTGGTATTGCCTTAAGCAGCGCTCAAATTTCTGGCATAATTGCTCGTTTTTTTGGAGGTTCTTTCAGTGACTCTCAATTTTTTGGTCGTCGGATAACTCTATTATTATCATTAATTATTTCGGCACTAGCTTCAATAGTAATGGCAATAGCTAATAATTTTTATATTGTAGCGATCGGTAACTTATTATTAGGATTAGGTACAGGGTTATATTGGCCGGCAATGGAGGCAATTGTGGCAGATTTAGCAGTAGCAACGGAACGCAAAGAGGCTTATGCTGTTACGAGATTAGCAGATAATTTGGGTTTGCAGTTGGGAATTATTTCTGGTGGAATAGTTGTGAATTCTACAGGTGCTTATAGAGCATTATTTATAGTTGATTCTATTTCATTTTTTATTTTTGCAGGAGTTATATATTTAGCGGTTAAAGAAACTTATAAACCAGTTAAATTAAAGCTAAAAATTTAAACAGAGAGGAAAAAAAATACTAATGGCTGGCTATTAGCTCTTAGCGATCGGAATCTAATTATTTTTGTGATGGTGAATGTTTTTTTTACTTTCTACATTTCTCAAATACACAGCACAATACCTTTATATTTAAACAATTTTGTTTCCGGCAATTTTTCACCACTAATTATCAGTTATATATTTACAGTACACACTGCTTTGACTGTTATATTTCAATTACCAGTTGCGAGAAAATTACGAAATTTTAGCCATCCTCAAGCATTAATAATTTCAGCAATATTATGGGGGTTAGGATTTCTCGTCATCGGTATTGCTGGAATAATAGAAATAGGTAATATTTTATTGACTACTTTAGCTTTAAGTTTATTTGCTATTGCAATTATTTCTTATACTCCTTCTGCCTCAGCTTTAGTAGCAGATTTAGCACCAGAATCTTTGCGTGGTATTTATTTGGCAATTAATGCTCAGTGTTGGGCAATAGGATATTTAATCGGACCGCTATTAGGAGGATTGGTATTAGATAGAGCAGAAATTGTGATAAAAATATTTTGGTTATCAATGGTAATAACTGTAGGAATTGCTGTTGGTATTTTGCAGTATCTTGACTGCAAATTGATTAGTGAAAATTTGGCTAATACAGAAAGTAATTAATGGTAGAAATATTTCAGTAATCAGAATCAATAATTATTCAGTTATTAATATTCACTGTTGAGTTATTAAATATTTAATCGCACTGCTATTAAGAGTTTTGATATGAGAGCTAACACAAATTGTGGTGAAAATATTTTGGTTAGCAATGGTAATAACTGTAGGAATTGCTGTTGGTCTTTAGTCAAAACTATATTAGGAGGATGAGTATTAGATAAAACACAAGTTGTAGTGAAAATATTTTGGTTAGCAATGGCAATAAGTGTGTAAATTACTGTTGGTATTTTGCAGTATACTTACCCTATATTTATGAGTAAAAATTTGGTTATAGAGAAAGTAATTAATGGTATTAATACTTCAGCAGTCAGAATCAATAATTATTCAGTGCAAGAATATTTGTAAGCATTCAGCTATCAGCTTTTGAAAGAAAGAATCAAACAATTACCAAGGTTAACTGAAAGGACTATTTCATTCTTATGTAACTTCTTGAATACTAATTCCTTCTTCCAAGATAATGACTTAATAACTCATAGCTGATAGCTGAAGTCCGCAGTTCCGACCTTATGAAGCTAGCTGACTTCTGAATGCTTGCGAATATTTTTTCGGTCAGAATACGGAGCAAACAAATTTCCCCTTGTTCCCTACTCCCTACTCCCTAAATTTTTTATTGTAGTTATTCAAACAGACATGATATAAAATGTTAGCTGATTTTGATAAAGTAGCATAAATTTTAACAATAGACTTGTCGCTTTATAAGGTAAAGTAAAGTTAATAGGGTGTTTGAGATGGGACAATGTTAGATCTGAATCGGGTGCTAAAAGAAGACCGCCTCAGTGCGGGCATTGACTGGACTAAACCGTAAGG
>NZ_JAAHGK010001044.1:0-2765 GCF_010672505.1 Okeania sp. SIO2B9
CTGAAATTAGTAATTTACTCTAACTAAATCCATTGAAATATTTCAGTAAAATTATCTAAAATAAAGATAATTTTTTCACAATTATTATTATTTAGTAGGTAATTTTACTGAAATATTTCAATGGATTTAGTTAGAGTAAATTACTAATTTCAGTGTATATACTTAAAATTATGGATAACAATCAATTTAAAGAATTTTTGGGTGATATCTTAGTAGTGGACGACCAACCTAATAATCTCCGAATTTTAGCTAAAATACTCTCTGAAAAAGGGTATTAAGTAAGGGAAGCCACCAATGGAGAAATGGCATTAATAACTATCCAATCACAAGTGCCAGATTTAATTTTATTAGATATTATGATGCCACAAGTAGATGGTTATCAAGTTTGTCAACAGTTAAAAGCAAACCCTAAAACGAAAGATATTTCTATCATTTTTGTTAGCTCTATCAACGGTTCTGTAGATAAAGTAAAAGAATTTTCTGTGGGAGGAGTAGATTATATTACTAAACCACTACAAATAGAAGAATTATTGGCTCGTGTAGAAAATCAAATGATGATGACTAAACAAAAACAAAAATTGAAAGAAGAAAACACTAAACTCAAACAAGAGCTTTCAGAACATCAACAAAATGAGGAGCAATTACAATTATTACACAGAGCAATTGATGCTTGTCAAAATGGGATAATGATTACTGACTCTACTCAAACAGATAATCCTATAGTTTATGTGAATCAAGGCTTTGAAACAATAACTGGTTATTCAAAAGCAGAAGTAATGGGCAAAAACCCTAGATTTTTACACAAAAATCACCCAAATCAAACTGCTCTGACAGAAGTCTCCACAGCTGTGCAAGAACAAAGAAAATGGGCGTTGCACAATCAGGAATGATAAAATCCGAAAGTAGATATTTTTGGATAATTCTTTCCTCAATATATGTACAGTTTAAAATCTATTATCATTAATGTGCAATCCCTCTTTTTAAAGATATCTCAAATGGGTTCTATAAGTAGAATTCCCAATTGGCCTACAGCTATTACATATCCCAGAGCTTTATATTTAAAATATACCTATTGAATAAAATATCTAGTTCCTAAAAATTACAAATTCTTGGATCAAACACAGATGATGTGCTGTATTATAAATAACTTTAATTTTTCCACTTTCATTAGAAACTCTTAAGTAATTAGGAACTTTCTCGGACTAAAATAATTCGTAAGTATTTAGATAGTTTAAATTTTATTCGTTATCACAGATTATGAAGATTAAAGCTTTATTTCGTACTGTTCCACTATATCCCCATAGACTAATGTCCCAGTCTTTATCAGCAGTAACTCTATCTATATTAGGCTTAATGATGGGTGTAATACCTACTAGGTTATCTAACTCATTAATTCCTGTATTTGATAGAGCTGTCTACGCTCAGGAATCTTTTACAGATACAGAAGAAGAACAAGAAGCAAACTTTACAGATGAAGAAATAACTAAATATAGTACTACAGTTTTACAAATTGAAAACTTAAGAATAGGAGTTTATCAAGAAATTCAAAATGAATTTCAAAAACAAAGTCCAGGAGGATCTATTCCTCCAATTATTTGCAATCAGAAAAACACTGTTAACGATCTACCACGAAATATTCAAGTAATTGCCGTGAATTACTGCAATCAAGCTAAAAAAATTATTGATAGTAATGATATGACCGTTACTCTGTTTAATCAGATTACAATGGCTCAAAAGATTAATCAAACCTTACGAGAAAGAATTCAAACTGAGTTGCTCCGTCTTCAACAAGAGCGAACAAGTAGTCAATAAACCCATGACTGACAATGGTAATTTTAACCCAACGTTTAGCTGCTGACCAAAATGCAGTAGTTTGTTTGACTTTACCTCTGACTGCAGTACAACGGACCAGGAGTCGCTATCGTTTTGATACAGAGAATGGGGAAATTTTACATCTGCGTTTGTCTAGAGGAACAGTGCTGCGCGATCGCGACTTACTGGCCAATGAGACGGGTGAGTTTATAGTCAGAATAATTGCTAAACCAGAACCCATCCTGAGAATAACAGGGAAAACTTCCTTAGATTTACTCAGGGCAGCTTATCATTTAGGTAATAGACATATACCAATAGAAATTACTCCTACCAATTTAAAGTTATCTCCAGACCCAGTGTTAAAAGCTATGCTGGAACAATTAGGTATGGAAATTATAGAAGAAATCTCTCCATTTCAACCAGAAATAGGAGCTTATGGTCATGGTCATTAAGCAAGAGATAGCAAACCATATATATGTCTGTTTTATAAACCGGAAATCATGCACTATCAAAACCAGGGAGAAAACCAACTTTTATGTCTTTTACAGTTAGCAAGTCCGGCGTTACCAGTAGGAGCTTATAGTTATTCAGAAGGTATTGAAGTATTAGTAACTACAGGAAAAATTTCCGATTATGATAGTCTCAAAAATTGGTTGATAGATTGTCTCAAATTTGGAAGTATTCGATTAGAAGCAGCATTAATAGTTAGAGCTTATTTGGAAACTAATTCAGGAAATTTACAGCTTTTAAATAATTGGAATAATTGGGCAACGGCAGTTAAAGAGACAGAAGAATTGCGTCTGCAAAGTTTACAAATGGGTCGAACTTTGATTCGTTTATTTACGAATATTCAGCCAGATTTATCAACAGAATTAATGAGTTTTGTCCAAAAAAAACTCGAAACAGAAACAGATTTTTGTAACTTTGCGATCGCTTATGGTCTAATTTCTGCA
>NZ_JAAHGK010001045.1:0-2758 GCF_010672505.1 Okeania sp. SIO2B9
TTATAAAGATGCAGACTTTATACTTTCCACCCATAAGTTTTAGCACCAGATAAATTGGCTTTAATCAGATTAGCTCCTTCTAAGTCAGCTCCCATCAAATTTGCTCCTTGTAAATTTTTCCTTTCTAAATTTACTTCTTTGAGAGAAGCTTTTTTAAAGTTTGCATTAGTAAGGTTTGAGCCAATACCACATCACTATATAATATATAATAGATGTAAATATCAATAAAAATTAAAGACTATGAAACTGCCAAAAATTATTACTATTACCCTTTTAACAATTGCCGGATTAACTACGCCAATTCTAGCAGAAAATGCCAATGATATCCGAAGATTTTTAGATAATCCATCAGCAGTTTGTCAAGGATGCGACCTTAGTGGAGCTGACCTTAGTAATATCAGACGACGAGGTGCAAAACTTAGACAAGCTAACTTAACAAATGCCGACTTAAGCAAAAGTAATTTTAGTGGTTCTTACTTTACTTGTGCTGACTTAGCTGATGCTAACCTGCAAAATACTAACCTCCAATGGTCTAATTTAGTGGATGCTAATCTCCGTGGAGTTGACCTCAGAGGTGCTGACCTCAGCAAGACTGATTTAAGTGGTGCTATTTTCGAGGGTGCTTTAACAGAAGGGGTAATATTAGAAGGAGCAAAAATGCCTGATGGAGCAACTATTTATGATGGCCGTGGTTTAGAGTCATTTCAGCCTAGACCCATTTTATCTCAAGCACGAGTTCAATGTCTGGGAGACCAAAAATAATCGGTAGTGGTGCATACTCATGGTAGAGGGAAATGGAGATATGTGGAGATGGGGAGATGGGGAGATGGGGAGACCTGGAGCGGAAAAAACTGTGAGTAGGAAAGAAACCGAAATACATCCTCTCTCTTGGTCGATTGGATATGGGGAAGTCTCCTCGCCATCCCACTCTACGGGAAGCTCCGAAGATCAACCGCTTTCTTTTAATTGGAGCTGAGGTAATAACAGTTGACATCATTAGGTAATTTGTCCCAAGTTTTATCAATAGACATCTGGTAAAAATCAAAAATCAAATCAATTCTCACACTATATATATCAATTATTTCCCCTCCTGGGAGGGGGAGGGGTGAGGGGTGGGTTCCCTACTGCCTACAGCAAAGCTGCCTACTGCCTATGCGTGGAGGAGATGTCTAATACCATTACCGTTGCAGGACTGCCAAATAATCTTAATTGTTGAAGTTTGGTTGAAGAATAAAACTTCAAACTCTTAATATAAAATTACTTCAAATTATGATTAATTAGTTTGGTATGAGGTCTGGAGATAGTGAATTGTTTATAGTCTAATGAATGGTTAAATAATTTGATATTATAGGCTTTGTGAGAATCCCCTATTCCTCTCCCCAACCTAAAATTTCTTTGTTTGTTTTTTCTTTTTACCAAATAATTAAGCTTGAAAGCTTCTACGCATCAAGAATAAAAAAAATCATTTTAGTCAATCCTCTAATTTTAAGGAGAAGTAATTATGAATGATAATTGTTATAGGAGTTGCCATTACTATATTTGACAGATAAAAAGCTTAAAACTTAGATCACGCCAGATTTTTCCTTCTTCCTTCTTTCTTCTTCATTCTGCTATAATTGTTGAATATTTTCAGAAAATATGTCTATTTATTCCTCAAAATCTGCCGATCATTTTGTAGTTAATTACAATAATATTACGGCCGCAGCTAATCGTTTATTGTCGGTGGCTAATCGCACACCTGTAATAACTTCAAAAACTGTAAATCAACTAACTAACTGTCAAGTATTTTTCAAGTGTGAAAATTTTCAACGAACAGGATCATTTAAGTTTAGAGGAGCTTACAATGCTCTATCTCAACTATCAAAAACTCAAAAACAATCGGGAGTCTTAACCTACTCTTCGGGCAATCATGCTCAAGCGATCGCCTTAGCAGGAAAATTATTAAATATTCCCACAACTATAGTTATGCCCGACAACGCTCCACAAGTAAAAAAAACGGCTACTCGTGGTTATGGAGCAGAGATAATTTTCTATGATGTAAATGAAATAAATAGAGAAAAACTAGCTCAAAAAATTGCTCAAGAAAAAGGTTTGATAATTATTCCTCCTTATGACCATTGTGATATTATTGCCGGACAAGGTACAACTGCTTTAGAATTAATTGAACAAGTAGGAAGTTTAGATTTACTATTAGTATGTTGTGGTGGGGGTGGTTTACTTTCTGGTTGCGCGATCGCCACTAAAAATCTCTTAAAAAACTGTCGAGTTATTGGCGTGGAACCGAAAAATGCAGATGATGCAACTCGGTCTTTTTATTCTAAAATTCTACAAACTGTATCTAATCCTAATACTATTGCTGATGGTGCTAGAACACCTTATTTAGGCAAGTTAAATTTCCCATTAATTTTGAATTATGTTGATGATATGGTGACAGTTTCAGAGGAAGAAATTTTAAGAACAATGTATTTTATCTGGGAGAGAATGAAATTAGTAATAGAACCCACTGGAACATTGGCAGCAGCAGCTTTATTAGAAGGTATTGTTAAAGTTTCTGGTGTGAGAGTTGGAGTAATTATTAGTGGAGGAAATGTGGATTTAAAACAGGTGGGAGAGTTATTTAAATTTCTTAATTAACTGTAAATAAATTATATCATGTCCGTTTATATCGTTTGTGTAAACCCAAGGGTGAATATCTACAGGAAATGATGGTTTTTTCTTGCGAGGGTAGCCTTCTTCCCTCTTCCCTCTTTCTTCTTCA
>NZ_JAAHGK010001046.1:0-2757 GCF_010672505.1 Okeania sp. SIO2B9
TATGTTAGGAATGCACAGTGTACAAAAGGTAGCTCACCGTTTAGAAGATTGTTTCAAAATAATCCGCGAAAATCCTGTTGATATTGACCAAACAGTACCACAACTCACTAAAGTATTCAAATTAGTTTCTAATTCTGAAAAAATAGGCAAAGCATTATCAACAATTTCTTGTCCCTCTTCTTCCCTCAAACCATAAGGACCTTGGAGACGTTCTACTAAATCTTTGAGAGTATCATATCCTTTTAAAAATTGAGACTCTACTGTTTGGTCAATATCAACAGGATTTTCGCGGATTATTTTGAAACAATCTTCTAAACGGTGAGCTACCTTTTGTACACTGTGCATTCCTAACATAGCAGCCCCACCTTTGACAGAATGAGCTGCTCTAAACATATCATTAATAGTTTCAGAATCTGACATTGTAGACTTCAAATCTACCAACCCATTTTCTAGGGTAACTAAATGTTCTTCTGCTTCTAATATAAATAATTGTTTAATCCGATCATCTTGTTGTGTTGACACAATATTTCTCCTAAAAATTACAATTATTCATTACATTTACTGGAAGTTACTACTTCTATTCTAGCTTTTATAACTGGAGTTATAAAAGCATCTTAATGTAATTAACTACATCTAGTTTAATCCTTTTTTGACTGAAAGTTAGCAGATCATTTAATGTTAACTAGCTGTCAGTTATAAGCTTTGGTTGAAATCCCTGGCTTGTACAAGTAGGATAATTTAAGAAGGGTTAAAATTCCCTTTTCAAGTGCATTTCTCTCAGTTTCAGCTATTGATCACTCCCTGTTTGCCAAGCATTCCTTTGAGGAAATGCTGACTGTAGCAATTGCCGTTTGTGGAGCATTCCGGACCGAAACCCTTTTTAATTTTGCGCCTTACATTATCTCAAAAAGTTTGCTATATATCTTTAGTAATGAAGAGATGCGGAGATGGGGAGTGTGGGGAGTGGTCAGATGGTAATCAAACATAGCATTACTATTTAGAAATAGTATTAGTACAGATCAAAAGCTTAAAACTCAGACAACACAATATTTTTCCTTCTTCCCTCTTCCCCAACCAAGACCTTAATGGCCTAAATGGCAATTGTGCCAATATTTATAGGCAGCATAAGCCAAAGTAACCACACAAGTGACAATAGCAGATTCATCTGCCTCAAACTGAGGATGATGCAGAGGATAGTTAGGTTTGTCTTTGTGTCCCACTCCCAAACGAAACATCATACCTGGAACTTTCTTCAGATACATAGAAAAGTCTTCCGCACCTAGGGAAGGCTCAGGTAAAATACAAACCCGATCGCTGCCCCAAGCTTCCAAAGAAACTGACTCGACCAACTGAGTCAATGCTGGGTCATTTTGCACAGATGGTACTCCCTGACGATAATTTAGTTCATACTTAGCGCCATAAGAACCACAAATATTAGCCACAATATTTTCAATCCATGCAGGTAAAACTTTATGGGTATCTGGATGAAGCGATCGTACAGTTCCCCACATTTTTACTTGGTCAGATATCACATTTGGCGCTCGTCCGCCACTAATTTTACCAATTGTTAACACTACAGGTCTTAAAGGATTATGAGTTCTACTAATGGCCTGCTGTAAATTAGTAATTACTTGAGAAGCAATCCAAATCGCATCAATAGCTTCATGGGGACGGGCACCATGACCAGATTCCCCAATAATTGTCAATTCCAAATCATCAGCAGCAGCAGTTAGTACCCCGTGACGAATACCCACCGAACCCGCTGGAATAGTTGGGTAAACATGGACTCCTAAAATTCCCTGTACATCCTCAAGCGCCCCATCTTCAATCATCCAATTTGCACCTTGGGCAATTTCCTCTGCTGGTTGAAACAGAAACCGAACGTTACCTAGTAAGGGTTCTCCCAATTCAGATAATACCATTGCAGCTCCTAGTCCTACAGTTGTATGGACATCGTGACCACAAGCGTGCATAATGCCAGTATTACGGGAGGCAAAATCTAAATTAGTACATTCTTTAATCGGCAAAGCATCCATATCGGTACGAATAGCCAACCATTGATTATTACTATTAACTTTGAGTTCTCCCAGAACACCAGTTTTACCTATAGACTCTCGTACATGGAGACCACAGGAAGACAACACACCTGCAACATAAGCAGCCGTTTGGTACTCTTGGCCACTTAATTCTGGGTGAGAGTGAATATGACGACGAATTTCAATCATACGGGGGGCCAGGGTAGCTGTTAAATCTTTAATTTTAGTTAGCATAGATAATTTATATTTGTGTAGTATTTAGTCTATCTAAAGCACATTAAATGATGATAACAAAGGAAAATTATCCTTGGAAATTATTAAGCAATTAAGTTTTGCTGGAAATGGCGATCGCCCACCGTTGTATTATATGGGGAGCGATCTCTGAGTGTCTTTTGAATCCTACTTAACTTTGAGATAAATTTTTTTTATTTAGATAGGAGCGATCGCCAACCGTTTGTCTAAAACTAAAAAATAGCTGAATGCTAAATACTTATCTATTAACTTAAAAACTACTAAATTATTCAAGGAATCTGACTTTATTAATCATGGAAAAAATTTGGCAAAGTCTCATAAATATTACAATTCTAGATATACCAGCAATAAAAATATTTTTTATTGCTCTGGCTTTAATAGGAATATTAGGATTAAAAGAACTATTCAGCATAATATTAATTAAGCAAGTTGAGGCTTTAACTCGTAATACAAAAACTACCCTTGACGA
>NZ_JAAHGK010001047.1:0-2757 GCF_010672505.1 Okeania sp. SIO2B9
TCGGAAAAAGGATTACCGTTCCTTTAGAAGAAGCTGCTGGAATTAACGATAAAAATAATCAGTGCAATAAAGTCTGAGCAAAAATTATTAAGTGCGTCACAAAGAAATGGTATAAGAGATGCTCCTAAATAGGGTTTGCTGAAAAAGTATTTGTGTAGGAGTCAGTCTTCAGGAGTCAGGAGGAATAATTATCTAAGATTTTTCCCTCTAGGTTTGCTGAAAATCCTCACATTTTCAGCTTTTTGGAGCGAAAAGCTTGCACTTTTTTCTCATCAAAAAGATTAAAGGATTTACAGATAAAGGCTTTTAGAGTTAATCAGCAAGGCCTAAATATGTAATACCATTTTCGGATGATTAAGTATAATAAAAATTTTATCCCTGAGATATAGAAAGAATATCCCAAATTTTTGCCACCTCCAGTGTTCCCTTTTGAATTTACACCTACCACCTACAACCTACAACCTAAGAACTTTATTATCGTTGTATTAAGCGGACATTATATAAGTACATTGGTTGTGATATCCCTTTGATTATCAAGAGGTAAAATGCCAAAATTATTACTTATTTAGAACTACCGTATAAGATTCCGTCAATAATTTTTTTTCGATACTTTTGAGATTGCGGTCTAAGGTAAAAGATTGAGGTGGATAAATTGAAATTCTCTCAAAATCAGGATGTAAAGGGTTAATCAAATAATTATATTCTTGAGGAATAATAGCAGAAGGAACCTTTAAAACTGCTGTTGTTTTAGCAGTTAACCATTTATCTCCAATCGATGCTAAAACGGCAGGTGGAGAAGTATCACGCCAGTTATGGGGCAATAAATTTTCATCTACTTGTTTAATCGGAAAATTATCAGGAATTTTTACACCAATAGATACAAATATATTGCCAAAATTTTCTATTTCCATACTGACTAAAGTTTCTAATGTCGCTAGAGATAATGTGGCTGAAGTATAAATCAAGGATGTACCTTTAGAATTCCAACGCCCTCTGCTATAACTAGAAGCTTCAGCTTTAAAAACACTATTAATATGTTTTTTATGAGATATTCGCCATACTATTAAACTCATAATTATTATCTTGTAAACTACTAAAATTGAAGAAAAATTTAGGGTTCGGAATAAATGATTGAAAGACTCAGACTAGCTACTAATTAATTTTTTTCCTGACTCCTTATTCAAGATTCATATAAGCTCGGTTGATGATCAGAAGTATTCAATTCTTTGATTCATTTTGACAGTGCCACAGAATCAATAGAATAAAAATGCTGATAATATCTATCTATTTTTCGGCTTGTAAATCCTGAATTATTTTCTTAAAAAAACACCTGTGGGCAGGTTTTCAACCTGCCTTTATATATTTTTTTATTCACGACTAAAAGAAATGAACGATTAATAATGAATAATTAGCTATATACTCCATACTCTATTTTATTCAAAAGTTCATCTACTTGTTGTGTACCTGCATCCGTATCTAATAGTTCTAAAGGAGTTTTGCCACCCAAGGCACGATTTGATTTTTTCAGCCAATCTCTTGCTATTTCTAAATTTTCAAATATATCTAAGGTTTGTGCAAAAATTCTAGCAACACGATACAGTCTATCTGATTCTGAAAGATCTAGAGGTTTCTGATCTTTCTTGCGCCTAGATATAGTACGTTCAGAAGTTGCTAATAAAGCAGCCATTTGTGACTCAGAAATTCCACAATATTCAGCTACTTTAATCACAGAAATTATGGAAAATCCCTGACGAATTATACTGACTATTTGTAGTTCTTGGGGCAATTCCAAAATATTTTGAGGTATTTGCTCAAATCCTAAAATTTGATAGATTCTGGGGATGGTTTCAGTTTCTGAGTTCTGAGAAACTTGATCTGGAGATAACATCTGGACATCCTTGAAGGTCATGTGTCTAATATTATAATGCCAGATGTCTAAAAAAGTGATTTAAATTTTATATTGATCAGATTTTATAACAAAGAACGGGATAGTTAGGACTTATGTTGATGATGAAGCTTAGATAGGAAAAAGTTTTTCTCACTGTTCCCTCACAGGAGTGGGATACCAGATGCGTCTACCACCGACGGGGGGTTGCACCGCTGTTCCCTGCAATACATATTAATTCAGTAGTTTAACCCGCCGTAAAAGCAAGATAACATTAGGGAAAAAAGTTTCCTGGATATAGCTGAGTGCTAGTTGCTATATCTGAAGCTAAATATCCAGAATATAATTAATTTATAACTATTATGACCATGATTTATACTATAAACCTCTAATTTTTTCTGATAAGCTCGATACTCTAGAGAGAAGATCCAAAAAACAGGAGGATCAGAAAGATGAGAAAAAGTATAAAGATGAGACCGTTAGAAACCATATTCCTTATTAGTGACTTGATCTGATGTCTAGAAAATTATAGACAACAATGTTACATAGTTTTTGTTAAAGTTGAATAAGAAACAAAAAAACCCATAAATAAATTTATGCAGTTTTGAATAGAGTATTTATTTCTCGCCCTTTGTTTCTAGTCTGCTCTACCTTCCAGTAGGGATTCGGGATTATTTTTTTATTCCCGTTGGGTGTAACTGTTATAGCTTTGATTTGACTCGATCTAAACTGTTTTTCTAGAAGGCGAGTGGACAAGAGAAATAATTGTGGCCAGACTTAATGATTTTAGGACACATTTTTACCCTAGCTTTCTATTTGTACGCGAGGATAAAAGGCCACATAGTTTTGAATGTTTTTGGCTTTTTCTTTGA
>NZ_JAAHGK010001048.1:0-2756 GCF_010672505.1 Okeania sp. SIO2B9
GAGCTACGCTAACGGACGGGTCAGTTATAATAAAATTTAAGGACTGATAACACTGACAGTACCAAATAAATCCTGAAATTATCAATACTATTCTCTAATATTTCCTATGTATTACTCCTTTCTTCCCTCCTGACTCCTGACTCCTGACTCCTGACTCCTCACAACAGTTATTTATTAAGTATTCAACCGAACATGATATTAGTAGTTAGTGAAAAATTTGGCAGTGCTGATGTTTACGCACAAAACGCTAAATCGATATTAAATAAAGCTACTGGTTTTATTAAAGCTTATGACTTTACTTTAAATCCGTATCGTGGTTGTCAATATGGTTGTAGCTATTGTTATGCTGCTGCTTTTAGCCCTAATGAAAAAATGAGAGATGAATGGGGAAAATGGGTTTTTATTAAAGAAAATGCTGCGGAAGTTTTAGAGAAAGAATTATTGAAATGGGATAAGAAAAATCCTAGTAAAGCCCCTAGTATTTATATGAGTAGTGTGACAGACCCCTATCAACCGATAGAATCTAAAACTCAATTAACTCGTAGATTATTAGAAGTAATGTTGGAATATCGACCAATTTTAGTTATCCAAACTCGCAGCCCAATGATAACTAGAGATATTGATATTTTACAGCGATTTAAACATCTAAGAATTAATATGAGTATTCCCACTGGTAGTGAGAAAATAAGAAAAGATTTTGAGCCTCAAACTCCTAGTATTAGAGCTAGACTTAATGCTATGAAAAAAATTAAAACTACAATTAATGATTTAACAGGTTATTTGCCTAAACTTTCTATTACTATTACTCCTTTACTGCCGACTTTGCCAGAAGAACAAGAAAATTTTATTAGACAACTAAATTTTGTAGATAGAGTTGTAATTCAAGAGTTTCATGCTAGTCATAAGCGATCGCTCATAGCAAGCACTCGCGAGGAAGCTATAGATATGAAAAAAAAGTATAGTTGGTGGTACAATAATGAAAATAAAAATTATCAAAGCTTCAAATCTCAGTTAGTAGAAATACTGAGTGATGTAGAAATTAAAGAAGGTCAAGCAGGATTTACTTATGAATAAAAGGAAGAAAGAAGAAGGAAGAAGTAAGAAGAAAAAATCTTAGGTTGTTTGAGTTTTCAGTTTTTGATCTATCCTAACCTTTCCTTCAACTGCTATAACATTCTTTTTCCAAATTGGTATAAATTATCGCTCCTAGAAAAGTTGGATCAGAATGGGCTGAAGTTTCAGGCATCTTTAACATAACAAAGATAGAGAAATCAACAATTTAATTTAGGGATAAATTCTCAAAATTTCCCCGATTAAGTTAATACAAAAACTAAATAATTGAGGAATAAAATAATTTCAGGCAGAATTGACTAATGAATAATTACATCACAAATTTTTGGCGTTCTCTAAAGTTTTGGTTTGCCCTAAAACAAGGCAAAAATGCTCAAGCTAATCATATATTTAAAACTATTGAAAATTCAGGAGCTAAATTATCGCCCCTAGAGAAGTTGTATCAGGATAAGCTGAAGTTTCAGACATCTCTAAATGATAAAGACAGAGAAATCAACAGTTTAAATGAACATCTGAGAAAAGCTGTTTATAAATTAGATGAGTTAGAATTAAAGATTGATTTTGACGAGGCAGTAATTAGACGACTTGATGACTATATATTGACCCCAGAACCAAAATTTATTGAGTTTGTCACGAAGAGTTTTCAGTTAATTGAAAAAGATGAAAATTTATTGCAATGTACTGGAATCTATGAACGGATATTTGACGATTTTGAATCAAGTTTGGCAGAGTATATACAGGAAGAAATTAATAGAGTGCCCCAAGAAAAACGAGTATCAGAATTGCAAGCAGCGATCGAGGATATGAAATTACTAAAGCGTAATATAGATCCTGATTATGCTTTTAATTTTACTCCTTATGTTTATATGATGAAATATTTTCCCGATCATGTATATTCTAGTTATTTGGCTTGGTTTCTAGTATATAAATCTGGATTATTGCCTACAAAACTTAATATTCTTGACATCGGTGCTGGTCCGGGAACCGTTGCTTATGGGTTAGCTTTATTCCTACAAAGTAGTAGTGGTTTTTTCTCCCCTCCTCCAATGCACATTTGTTACTATTCTTTGGAAAAACAAGCTCAATTTCAATATCGAGGTCTTCAATTTTGGCGACAATATATAGAACAACAAAGAATGCCAACTAATCTTTATTTTCGATTTGATACAACTGATATTTTTACATACAACGAGCAATCGAAAGTTTTGCCACAACGCTTTTTTGACTTTATAGTTATTTCTCACTGTTTATTTGCTGACCAAGCAGAAAAGAAAAAGTCTTTCGATGTTTATCGAAAAATATTTCAGGAGAGTTTGAGTAGTGATGGTTATGTAATGTTAATTGTTCAAATAAAAAGATTATTCGGATTTTATAATATGCAGCCCAAAGAAGATATTATCCAAGAAAAAAACTTGCTTGAAAAGTTTGTTGAGGAGTTAGGGTTAAAACTGGAGTGGTATAAATATGTTACTTCAACAGGAATCAGAGAATATCATAAAGACTTTTTGAAGTATGCTAATGAAAAATTACCTCCTCAAAAATATATAAGCCCACTTAAACGTCAATATCTTGGATTAAATCATAACTCAAACTATGGATTAGATGACTATATAATTCTCTGCAAAAAATGAAAATATAACGTTTCCCAAAGTCATGAGGTACAGTTATCTTTTTGTCTTTTTATA
>NZ_JAAHGK010001049.1:0-2753 GCF_010672505.1 Okeania sp. SIO2B9
CATATTGGGGTTCATAAAGTTTCGTTCCCTGTTCGGGAGATAACCCATCTTGTTCTCGTTTCTCAGGTTTTTTCCGTTCCACCAGTGCCAGGGGAACATAAATTTGTTCTCGGTGTTTTTTTGACTCCTCATCATCGTGAAATAGGGAATTACTGGTTAGTTTATTATTCAGCATTTCCCGACAAATATCTTGCCATTCCTTGAGACTCAATTCTCTACCCTGTTCGGGCGAAGTCAGTCAATAAGTTGGACTATGAATAGTTACACTGCCACCTTGTTCAAAAATTATCCCACCTCTTTGAGCTATTTTTTCAGCAACCATTTCTGCATTAATTACTTTTGCTACTATGTTGGCATTCTTTTCATCTTCGGACTCCAGAGACTTTAACACTTCTCTAATTTCTTCCATAACCTCAGTCAACTTTGGATGAGGATTTTCTTCTACTGCCGCTGCCAACTCCTGTATTGTCCGAGCAACATCAGGATTTTCTGCTGCCTCCTGCATTTCCAAAACTGCCTGACCATAATCCAAAGGTTGCTCCGAAATTTGTTCAATAGCAGTTACAGTATCGGGAGATTCTTGTTTGAGATATTTCATCAACTTAGCACTTTTATCCCAGACCACCTGCCCAATATTTTCTCCTGTTTTTTCCAAAGCTTTTGTCCCCAATACAGCAACTAGCGCCATTACAATAGTAATAGGTTCCATAATTTTCAGCCTCTTAAAATTGGACTCAGATTAAGTTAGTTATTAGATAATATTCTAAGCTATTCTATTTAATCGGGGCAAACTGAAAAAATCAATTTAGAAATAGATGAAAGATATGAGTATTATGTCTTTTCCAAAAATTATAAATTCCATGAAAAAACTCTCATAGAGTTCATCAAAAAAATCTATAGCAACTTATAATAATGTTCTGAAAAATAATAAATAAAAACCATAACTTTAGATAATGCCACAGTACGATTTATATCATAATAAAGTTAAGAATGCCTTGAATATTTTCACCTTCTTAAATAGCATTTTTTCTGAAAATATCTTCTAATGATATTCAAATTATTTTGGTTACGGAAAACCATAGCAGGAACATCTTACTTCTCTGGTAGACTTTGCTTATTCTCCTCTACAATTAATCACAATTAATTTCCTCTTATCAGTTTTCTACTTCCTGAAATTTTGATTCAGATTACGTTAACCTTAAGTAATATTCTGAAAAATTCCCATTTCATTTTGTTTATAAGAATAGGTAATTCTAAATCCTAAATTCTAAATTCTAAATTCTAAATTGTAGACTTGACCTTAAATCTGAAATATATGGAGCGCAGTATCTCAAAGTCTTTATTCTTCCTACAAAGACTGGAACCAAAAATTTCAGTTATGGACCGCTACATCATCATAGAATTAATTGGGCCATTTCTCTTTGGTGTAGGATTATTTTCATCTATCGGGGTAACAGCGGGGGCAATGTTTGAATTGGTCCGGAAAGTAACAGAATCTGGACTACCTATTTCTATTGCCCTTCAAGTATTTTTCTTAAAAGTGCCAGAGTTTATTGGTTGGGCATTCCCTATGGCAATGGTACTATCGACTCTGATGGTTTACAGTCAGATGTCTAGTAATAGTGAGATAGTTGCTCTGCGTAGCTGTGGCATTAGCGTCTATCGAATGCTTATACCTGCGGTAATATTAGGTCTGACCGTAACTGGTTTAACTTTTGCCCTTAATGAAGTAATTGTACCTAATGCCAACTATCAAGCATCTCTGACTTTAGAGAGAACTTTAGACCGAGACGATCCTCCTTTTCGGGAAGAACATATTTTCTATCCAGAATTTGGCAAAGTTGAGCGGCCAGACGGAAGTAAGAAAGATACTTTGACTCGTTTATTCTATGCCGAAAAGTTTGATGGTAAATATATGAGGGGGGTGACTATTGTAGATCGTTCCCAATATGGGGTTGACCAAATTGTGTCTTCTGAGTCAGCAACTTGGAATCCAGCAGAAAATATTTGGGACTTGTTTAATGGGACTATTTATATTGTATCTCCAGATGGTTCTTACCGTAATATTGTTAAGTTTGACCATCAAGAATTAAAACTTTCTACGGCACCTTTAGATTTAGCAGGTAAAAGACGTACTTATCAACAGATGAATATTCCTCAATCTTATGAATATTTGGAGTTAATGCGACTGAGTGGAAATCATCGGAAAATTGTTAAAACTCAAGTCAGAATTCAACAAAAGTTTGCTGTACCTTTTGTTTGTTTGGTTCTGGGTTTAGTAGGGGCAGCTTTAGGAATTAGACCTCAGAGAAATGCGAATAGAGGTACTAGCTTTGGTATTAGTGTGATAATTATTTTTGCTTATTATTTACTTTCTTTTATTACAGGGGCAATGGGGCAAAAAGAGGTTTTGACTCCTTTTTTGGCTGGATGGTTACCCAATTTTATGGGTATTGGAGTGGCAATGTTACTTATAGCAAGAGCTTCACGTTAAGGAATTTAGAAGTCAGAAGTCAGAAGTCAGAAGTTGTTTTTGTAACAGGAATTTCTTAAGTCTGAAGTCATAACTTAGAAGTTCATTTATGACTTTATTTTTATTATTTTGGTCAAACCAGAAAAAATACAAAAGATTTAACTAATAACTGATTAAAAGGCAGGGTTTTAGACCCAATTATTTTGATAGTTCAAAACTAGGGTCTGCACATCTTGAGTAATTGAAGATTAAGAGTAATTCAAGTAACATTTACCTATCA
>NZ_JAAHGK010000105.1:0-9955 GCF_010672505.1 Okeania sp. SIO2B9
GAAAAGAGGGAGTAGGGAGTATGCATTAGGGACCTTCCATGGAAGGTCAGTAGGAAGTATACAGTAAATAATTAATGATTTTTGTACGATATTAATTTTATTTTTTATTATTGGAGATGTCTATTGATATTTTGATGGTTAGCTTAAATAGGTAGGAAAAAATACAGCATATTCGGTTGTATATAAAGTACAGATATTAACAATTAAATGTTCTCAGTGCAGGCAAGATGCCCGCTATGGGTGTACCTCACACTTGGTGGAATCTGCTGTATTTTTAGATTGATTTATTGTACACAAAAGTATATTTTTTATGCCCTACTCCCTACTCCCTACTGACAAATATTAAATTAATTTTGCACATGTACTTATAGTTTTCTTCTCACCTCCTGAGATAACTTAGACATAATCTGGCAGTAAAAATTCTAGGTATCCAAAATAATACGGAGTTGTATGAAGTTTTTGTTTTGTGTCTAGTTTCTTGGAATAACTTATGTTATGTTTAGAAATTATTGACCTTAGTTTTTTCATAGTGCATCAATGACCAAAATATCAGGTCTCAAGCCTCCCCTTTAAAGGGGATGAAAAAAGAAACTTCAGTATTTCAAGCCTCCCACTTAAGCCGGAAGTACTGATAACTGATAACTGATAACTGATAACTGAAATGACCTACAGTCTTAGAATTGCAGACTTACCGAGCAATGAACGACCACGGGAAAGATTAATTGCCTCTGGTCCGAAAAGTCTTTCCACTGCAGAATTAATTGCTATTCTCTTAGGTACAGGTCAGGGAAAAGGGAAACTTTCTGCTGTAGGTCTCGGACAATATATACTCAATCAATTAAGTCAACATCAGCGCGACCCCCTCTCAATTCTCCGTAATATTACAGTTCAAGAATTAACTCAAATTCATGGTATTGGTACAGCAAAAGCAACAACTATTTTGGCTGCCATTGAATTAGGAAAAAGAGTATTTCAATCTCGCCCTCCAGAATTAGCTCTTGTTGAAAGTCCACAAGCTGCTGCAGATGCTTTAAGTCAAGATTTAATGTGGCAAACCCAAGAAAAATTTGCAGTTTTACTCTTAGATGTAAATAACCGCTTACTCGGAACTCAAGTAATTACCATCGGTACCGCAACAGAAACATTAGCTCATCCCCGTGAAATTTTTCGAGAAGTGATTCGCCAGGGTGCAACCAGAGTTATTATTTCCCACAATCATCCTTCGGGAAATGTGGAACCTAGTCCCGAAGATATCAACTTAACACGCCAATTGTTAGCAGGAGCGCAATTTTTAGCTATTCCTCTACTCGACCATATCATTATGGGTAATGGAGAACATTCCAGTCTGCGCCAAGCGACTAATTTATGGGAAGAATATCCTCAAGGAGATTGATATATAGCGCTACGCGCAAGTCAGAAGTCAGAAGTAAGTAGGGGCGTTAGCGGCAGCTCTGCGTTAGCAAATGGCCATTCGCCCCTACAGAAGCGATCTCTGACCCTCGTTTGAGCATTTAGGAATGTCCTAAGCTTTGCTTCGACTGCTATAGCAGTAGGTTCTTTGGCATTTGACAATAAATTTGAGTGAAAAGGGAGTAGGTAGCACAGAACAGGAAATAGAAGAATTTCCTAACTTATTTGTGTAGTGCTTATCATAAGCATATTTTCAAAGTATTAGAGAAAAGCGATCGCCAATATATAGCAGTGGCCACTATAGTTAGGATTTGATATTATTAATTTTTATAGCAGTCGAAGGAAAGGGCACGGACATATTAAAAGCTTAAAACTCAGACAACGCAAGATATTTCCTTCCCTCCTAGATAACTAAACGCCTCCTTCCTTCTTGCTTTTTACTTCTTCCTTGTATTAGAGAAAAGCGATCGCCAATATATAGCAGTGGCCATTATACTATAGTTAGGATATCAGGCAATTATGATGATTCATTACGCGAGCAAGATGCTCGCACTAATTGTCAAACACCAACTTGGCGGTTGCTATAACTAATCGCCTTTTTCCTTCTTCTTTCTTCTTTCTTCCTTCTTTGTTGAAAAACATTTAATTAGAACTAACAACTGACTTTACAGTTTTTACTTGGTTTGGATTCATTGCCGCTTTAGGATAAGCAATACGTTTGTGATTGTACTGTTCCCAAACTTGTACAAAAATTTCGGCAATAGTTGACATTTCTGCCCTTGTCAAACCAGAATCAGCCAATTGATTATCCTGCCAACGTGCCCGCATAATTTTCTTCACCATCTGTAAAGCATCTTTATGAGTCACATCTTTGAGCGATCGCAATGCTGCCTCACAAGAATCTGCCAACATCACAATAGCAGTTTCTCGCGATTGTGGAATCGGTCCTGCATAGCGAAACATCTCTTCCTTAACTACCTTTTCTCCCTTCTCAGATCTTTGTTTAGCTTGATAATAAAAATAAGCAATTAACATTGTACCCTGATGTTCAGGAATAAACGCCCTAATAGCCTTTGGCAATCGGTGTTTACGAGCCATTACCAATCCTTCCGTAACGTGCTTTCTGATAATTTCCACACTCACCCACGGATCTTTAATTTCATCATGTTTATTCGGTCCACCCATTTGATTTTCAATAAATCCTAATGGATCGTGCATTTTACCAATATCGTGATACAAAGTACCCGTTCTCACCAATTCTACATTACAACCAATTGCTCGTGCTGCCGCTTCTGCCAAACTTGCCACAAACAGAGTATGCTGAAAAGTACCAGGTGCTTCCGATGCCAAACGCTTCAACAGAGGGCGATTAGGATTAGCCAATTCAGACAAACGAATCGAAGTAATCAAATCAAACAAATGCTCCAAATATGGACTCAAACCCAAAGCAACAATACTCCAAACCAAACCTGTTACTGCACCTGTTACTGCTTGCGAACCTACCGGACCTATGATTGCATACCATAGTAATCCTGGTGTTTCACGGACAATCAAATTTATCAACAAATAAACAGTACCTTGAGTTAACCCTACCCCTAAACCTAACAATGCTTGTTCTTCACGCGATCGCATTTTTTCAGCTATTACACTGCCAACAATAGCACCAGCAGCACTGGCAAACCAATCTATTTTGTCAACATCCATCCCAATAGGTAGTATCACAGAGATTAATCCCACCACTGTCACTCCCATAGTTGAACCATAGAAAGTTCCTACCAATAATCCAATTGCTGGTAAACTACTCCATGGTACTTTCAAGGCGATCAGTAACGGTGCGCTCAAACTCAAAAGCAACAAAAGTATATTATCTCTGTGCCTTAGACCAGATTTAAATTGCCTTTCTACTAGAACTACTATACCTACAGCTCCACTAACAATACCTACCAAAACCCCCAAACCATGCCAATTAACTGTACGGCGACTTAAGCGAAAATGATCTAGTAACACAAATGCCTTACGGCTAATATTTTTCCCCTTCCTGACAATAACTTCATTCTTTCGGACTTTGTATGTTACTGTTTCAATCTCTTGTGCTGCCAGTTCAACTGATTGTTTAGTGCCTTCTGAATCTAGAGATAAATTAGCTTCCAAAGCTACCTTCAAAACATTGATTGCTAAATCTTCCGCCACCACAGGAACTACATCATTTACTTGTAACTTCAGTGCTTTCACCCATTCCTGCTTAGGTAGATTTGGCGATATTCCTTGAGCCAGCATTCGCTCTTTTACAATTTCAATACCTGTTTGAGTTTTTTGCCAGTCAGTGTCAGACAGTTCTAATAAAGTAGAATCGTATACCTCATAACCTTCGATTTCCTGCTGTTTAGCCAGATATTCTGTTGCGTCTTTGTACAAATCACGAGCTTGTGAAATCTCCTCCAAAACTCTTTCATAGTTTTGAAAAAAACTTTTTTTGCGATAAGCTAATAATTCTGAAATTGCTTGTCGATCCTTACTACTAATAACTATAGAATTTTGACTATATTCCTGATAGTCTGCTAGGACTGATACCTTAGTCAATAATCGATCGTCTATAACGTTATCATTGTTACTGACAAGTTCTATTGAGTTTTTAGTTAATATAGAATCAGCATTTATTCCTGGTTGAGGCCCTGGAGGTCTTTCTTTTAACTCTTCCTCTACTATTTGTTGAATAGCCACCCACTTTTCTTGGGAAACTTGCTGTAGGTGCAGCTGAGTATTTGTTGATAATATACCTGTATTCACAAATGGAAAATTAACAACTATCTCTCTGACTTGATTACCTAGTGCCAGTATTTCAGCTAATTCTTTGTCAACTCTTTGATTGACTGACTCATTAATCATCAATACAGTGATGTCACCCAGTCTAGCTGATTTGCGCTGCTGTTCAGTTACTTTATTGTCGGGAACTATAGCACCTTTCGGAGCACGGATAGTTTGAGGAGCAACAGTTCCCTCATCTAACTTTGGCTGACTGTAGTAACGTTGACCCATAGTACCTGTTAGAGATGCTATTGTCAACACCACTAAAATTGGTGAAGTTGCCAGAGTTGACCAACTCGATAATTGTTGTTTTTTCTGGGGCTTCAATAATTTCCCAATTAAATGTGTCAGATGCATATTTGTTGATGTCTAAACATCATAGAGTTTTCAATATCCACTAGCTTTGCGTGGGCGAGGACGAATTATATTCCTGGCAGCAACTGCTGGCACTATATTTTGTGTCATATTATTTGGGTCATAAACTCCACACCAAACTGCCCAAAGTTTTTTGGCCAACTTCAGAATTTCTGCTTCATTTATTCCCAAAAGTTCTGCTCCCATTTTTTGTCGCCATTCTACAGGAATTCCAGTAGTACTGTTATAAGCTCCTGATAAAGTACCTACTATAGTACAGATTTCGGTTGCCCATTTTGTTCTTGAACCTCGTAATATTGATAAACTCAGGTCTTCCGGGGTACTGAGGAAGCAGTATAAGGCTAAACAGATAGGTAAGAAAAAAGGACAAGAGATAGAGTTTTCTTGTTCTTCAGAAAATATATCCTGTCTTGAACAAGATTTAAGATTTTTTGATAATTTAGTTATTGCAGTATCTAAATTTGCTTTTTGATTAATCAATTGTTCTACTTGTCTTAGTTGCCCTACTAATGGTTCTTTTTCTCCAATATAGTCGATAATTTTGGGTATTATAGTTCGGGGATCTAGTTTTTCTGTCAAAGCTTGGGCTATAAGATATCCAATTGCTAAGTTACTTGGATTGATATCTGAGTAATTTTGCCACACTTTTCCCCATTGCTGTAATTTTTTTTCCAGTTTCAATTCATCTTCGTGATATAGCAAGGTTACTGGCAAGCTTGCTATAACTGCATTACTAGCTGTAGTATAAAATACATCATCTTTATCTATATAGTAAATATCGGCCAATTCATTATCAAATATCTCTGGAAATTTTTCTACTTTTTTTTGAGAATATTTTACCTGACTTGTTTTGCCACTTTGGTCTTTTTTATTAGTCCAATTATATTGCCATTCTTCATAAACTTTCTGCCAATCTTTTTGATTAAATTCTTGATTTATAATTAGGCTATTTGCACAATTAGCTGTAATTTCTCCCCATTTTTGCAATTTTTGTTTATCTAAATCTAGGTTAAATTTATGTTTATTTATCGATATTTTATAATTTTTTCGTTCTTTCTCTGTTTGTTGTTGCTCAAAGTAATAACCTAAATGATTACCTAAAACTGCTCCTAATAAAGTACCTTGGAATTTTGTTAATAGAGAATGCTGCATTATTTATTCATTTCTTCTATAAATTTATTTTTCTTATATAGGTAATGAGTAGTATAGGTAAATTTAATCAAGTTAGACCTACAGCAATTTTGGAGTTTACGAGGTAAAAAGTTTTACGAGTTGAGGGAATAGGGAATAGAGATTAGTATTAAATTGTAGTTCACGCTTCCTCAAAAGTGCTGTAAGTTTTATATATGCTTTTTCAGACTAACATTTATTCAAAACTTATTTAAGGTCGCTATCTATATTGAATTTTATTATGTCATCTGTACAGATTTATACTATTACTTATTCTCAAAATAAATGTTCTTTATATGAATAATTTAATTTTTGTGACTGGCATTAGATACTGTTTGTCAAAAAAAGATTAAGTAGGGTGTGTGACGGTACGTTTAACATTTATAGAATAATAGTCAGTTTTACTGCCACGCTCTGCTTGCTGTGGGAAGAGTGCGTTACCTAAAAAGCTTCGTACCATAAACTATCTAATATTTATTTAACAAACACTCTCTTAATATTGATGCCATTAATAATAGTTATTATTGAATAAGTATTATTTTTTATATAAAAGTTGTAAAAAATTTGTTTCTCTCATTCTTTGAGTAATTATAGTATTCTATGATTTGAGCTACATAGTTATTACTTGAATGAATCGTTAAAGTTTACGCTATTTTATTTATTAAATATTATTGAATAATTTATAGCGGTTTTCAAATAGATAGACTACAGTTGCCAAAGCATAATCCTGCTGTCTGCTCCCTACTCCCTACTCCCTACTCCCTAACCCAAAATAATTTTGTAGTCTACTTAAATGAAAAGTGTTGTAATTGATATATTTTTTTCAAATATAAAATTTCCAGCCATATTTAGATTTAGGCAATTATTTAACTGATAGTTTTTTGAAGATAATTAACTATTGCTTTTAACCCTAAAATATAACTTTCTGAACCAAAGCCACTGATCTGACCCACAGCTACTGGTGCTACAAAAGAATGATGTCGAAATTGTTCCCGACGATAAATATTACTCAGATGTACTTCTACCGTGGGAATATTAACCCCAGAAATAGCATCCCTAATGGCAATACTTGTATGAGTATATGCCCCGGCATTAATAACTATGCCTTGGTGTTGCTCACTAGCTGAGTGAATTACATCCACCAAGACACCTTCATGATTAGACTGTAATACAGAGATTTTTATTCCCAGGGCTTCCGCCTCTTGCTCTAACAGTCCATTTATATTATCTAGAGTTTCAGAGCCATATATTCCTGGTTCTCGCAGACCCAGGAGATTCAAATTTGGCCCATGTAAAACTAAAATGCTAAACAAATAATTTAAACTTTGAATGATAGAATTATCAGCGACGAGAGCGGTCTTTGACTGGAATGGGAATGAGTTCTGGTTCTGGTTCTGGTTCTGGACCTAATAAAGAATCAACCAGCTTGCGGGTCCATTCCTTTAATTTTTCTATTACCTTGTCAATGAAATCCATCAATATTTTATTCCCGCTGAATACTCTCACCTTTTATAGTGAGGGGTAAGCGGGGCGGGTTCTGCCGCTTCCCTTTTCATACAAAAGTTTTGAAAGATTTTAACAACTCAGCCACAAAATGATCAATAGTCATTGTGGCCTTTCGTTTGTTTATCTTTACTCTTATATTAACACTATCTTTGCTGTCGGGGTATATGGCCATTCAGCAACGATTCGGTTAAGTTGTCTTAAAAAACATGGATAAAAATCCACAATTTTATTTATTATCGTTTTATTATAATCAAGTATTTTATTATTGTAGTCTTCCAGCAGATAAATATAATTTTCTTCTCAACAGATCGAGAGCTGTACAGGCACTCACTCTTCTAATCCAATCTCTACTGCGTAAAGCACCAAAGCGGTATTCAAAACTTTCTACCTCACCAGTTATTTTTGCTATACCAATATAAACTAAACCCACTGGCTTAAATTCTGTTCCACCTCCAGGTCCGGCAATACCTGTAATACTGATTCCCCAGTTACTTCTTAACTTCTTCACCACCGCACTTGCCATTTGTTTTGCCACTGCATGACTCACAGCACCTTCTGTCGCTAAATCTTCCTGACTAACATCTAACAAAGAAATTTTTACAATATTTTCATAAGCTATAACTCCACCATAAAAATATTGCGAACTACCTGGAGTAGAAGTCAACATACTACCTAAACCTCCAGCAGTACAAGATTCGGCCACAGTTAAAGTTTCCCCTGCATCTAACAATAATTTTCCTACTACTGAAGCTATAGAGTCATCATTAATGCCATAACAGTCAATTCCTGCAATATCTCGTATTTTTTGTTCTACAGGCAAAATTAATTTATCTGCTAATTCCTGAGACTTAGCACGAGCAGAAATTCGTAATTTTACCTCTCCAAAATTAGCATAGGGAGCAACAGTAGGATTTTTCATTTCCAACAATGGGGCAACTTTTTCTGCCAAAGCTGACTCTGCAATGCCCCAAAATTTTAATGTCCGACTATAGATAGTTTCACCACACCAACCCTGATTCTGCATATAAGGTACAGCAGTTTCTTGCCACATTAATTTCATTTCAGTGGGAACTCCGGGAAAGGTCATTATTGTTACATTCGGCACTGGTTGCCAAATAATTCCTGGAGCACTACCAATAGGATTAGGCAAAATACTTGCTCCCTGCGGAATTAAGGCTTGTTTCCGGTTACTGGCGGTCATGGTGCGACCCCGATGGGCAAATTTTTTGGTAATATCTTCTATTATTTCTGGTCTTTCCATCAGTGGAGTATTAAAATAGTCTGCGATGGTGGCCACAGTTAGATCGTCTGGAGTCGGGCCTAAACCTCCTGTGAAAATTAATATTTGGGAGCGTTGGGTAGCGATCGCTAATACTTGTTTTATTCTTTCTGGATTATCTCCTACTACAGTTTGATAGTAATGAGCTATTCCTAATGTTGCTAATTCTTGGGCTAAATATTGAGCGTTACTATTTAGGATATCTCCTAATAGTAGTTCTGTTCCAACACATATAATTTCTGCAATCATATCAAATGGTAGTCCTAATTTGATGTTTAATTTTATCGCATTTCTCAAATTAATTAATTAGTAAGCATTCGGCAGTCAGCTATCAGCTATCAGCCTAAAAAGGCAGTGCGGACGATAATGGTATCTGGCAAGGGGAGCATTCGGGAAACGCTTTTTAACAGCTATGAGTTATTAACTGATTATCACAAGCTCAGGAGGAATTAGTCTCCAAGGAAAATTCAAACTTACTTTTTTCAAATTGGTATAACACCCTAAGAGCACATTAATTATTATTATGTTTACTTCTCCCTCATTACCCCCACTCTCTCACTCCCCAATTCCCCTGGTCAATAAAACATTTAAGCTTGTTTGTGTTTCCACACTTTCCAACTCGTATAAACCAGTAAACCTGTAGCACTAAAAGCATAAATTGCGCCACTAGGAATACCAGAAAAAGCCATAGCTAAACTTCCTACCCAAAGTGTTAATGAATAGATAAAAAAAACTGTTAATCTTTGAGATAAACCAGCATCTAATAAACGATGATGAAGATGGCGTTTATCTGCAATAAAAGGAGATTTACCATTTCGTAAACGGTCTAGAATTACAGCAGACATATCAATAATTGGCACTGCTAGTATTAGATATGGCAAAATAACAGAAGTAACCACAGTAGTTTTCACTAACCCTATTACTCCTACTCCTGCTAAAGTAAATCCTACATAATAAGCTCCTCCATCCCCCATAAATATTTGAGCTGGATTAAAATTATAACGAAGAAAACCTAATGTTCCACCAGCTAAAGCTGCGGCAATTAAAGCTGCTGCTGGTTGATCCATAAATATACTTACAATTAACATCACAAAAGCTGCAATACCAGAAACACCAGCAGCTAACCCATCTACACCATCAATCCAATTAATCGCATTTGCCATCCCCACTAACCAGATAACAGTTACAGGCCAGCTCAGAATATTAATATGTACTAACCCATAAAAAGGAATTGTCAGAAATTCAATTTGTACTCCTACTATCCAAGCCATACTAGCAGCAATAGTTTGCATGAATAACCGAAATAAGGGAGATAAACCAAACAAATCATCTGCTAAACCAATTAGAAAAAAAGCTAAACTACCAATTGTTACACCCCAGATTTCAAACTCTTTTTCTGGAGGTAAAATA
>NZ_JAAHGK010001050.1:0-2752 GCF_010672505.1 Okeania sp. SIO2B9
TATATAATAATTGCTATATTCTATACTTTTAAGGAACATCTCAATTCTCACAACTCAAATCATATTGCTATATTAATAATTAATAATTAATTATTAATTGTTGAATGTCATGGGTCCCCTTGCCAAACCTGAGAAGTAATGAATAATTACTAATTGCTGAAGTGCTGACTGCTAATAGCTGAATTCTTACAAATCAAGCCCTAAAATTCATAAATACGTTATAATCTGCGGAAATGTTAATCATTTACTTTTCAAAGTACCAGAATAATTGACAATATTAACAATAACTAGGGAGTAAGAAAAAATGACCAATCGTTTAGCTAAATCTCAAAGTCTTTATCTCCGCAAACACGCAGAAAATCCTGTAGATTGGTGGCCGTGGAGTGAAGAAGCTTTAGAAACTGCACGGCGAGAAGATAAGCCAATTTTTCTATCAATTGGTTATTCAAGTTGTCACTGGTGTACCGTTATGGAAGGGGAAGCTTTTTCTGATGAAAAAATCGCCCAATATTTGAATGAAAAATTTTTACCAATAAAAGTAGATCGAGAAGAACGACCTGATGTAGATAGTATCTATATGCAGGCATTACAAATGTTAACTGGACAGGGTGGTTGGCCGTTAAATATATTCTTAACTCCTGATGATTTAACACCTTTTGTTGGTGGAACTTATTTCCCTGTTGAACCTCGTTATGGACGACCAGGATTTTTAGAAGTTTTACAAAAAATTAGGGGATTTTATGACATTGAAAAAAATAAACTTAACGATTTAAAATCCGAAATGTTGGAGGGATTAAGAAAATCAGTTTTATTACCAGAAGCAGAAGATTTAAGCCAAGAAATACTGCAAAAAGGTTTAGAAGTTAGTACTGCAATTATTAGCGATCGCTACTCTCAACAAAGTTTTCCGATGATACCTTATGGACAAGCAGCATTACAAGGAACAAGATTTAATTTTGAATCTGAATATGATGGTAATCAAATTTGTTTACAACGAGGATTACATTTGTCATTAGGAGGAATTTATGACCATGTTGCCGGAGGTTTTCATCGTTATACAGTAGATGCAACTTGGACAGTTCCCCACTTTGAAAAAATGCTCTACGATAACGGTCAAATTGTTGAATATTTGGCTAATTTATGGAGTGCAGGACATCAAGAACCAGCTTTTAAACGAGGAATTATTGGCACAATAAATTGGCTAAAACGAGAAATGACTGCACCAGACGGATTTTTTTATGCTTCCCAAGATGCTGATAGTTTTACCACTCCAGATGAAGCTGAACCGGAAGAAGGTGCTTTCTATATTTGGAATTATCAAGAATTAGAAAATTTATTAACCTCAGAAGAATTATCTGAACTATCAGAACAATTTTTCATAGTATCTAGTGGCAATTTCGAGGGAAAAATTGTCTTGCAAAGAAAGCAAGTAGGAGAGTTAAGTGAAGCTGTAGAAAATTCTTTATCTAAACTGTTTGAATTACGGTATGGAGCCAAACCTTTTTCTGTAAAAACTTTCCCCGCAGCAACCAACAACCAAGAAGCAAAAAATAATAACTGGCCTGCTAGAATTCCGGCAGTAACAGACACTAAAATGATTGTTGCTTGGAATAGTTTAATGATTTCAGGGTTGGCACGAGCAGCCACAGTATTTAACAATTCAGAATATCTAGAATTAGCCATTAATGCTGCTAATTTCATCATCAAAAATCAGTGGGTTAACGGACGTTTTCATCGATTAAATTATGAAGGTAAACCTGCAGTAATGGCGCAGTCAGAAGACTATGCTTTATTTATTAAAGCTTTGCTAGACTTACAACAAGCTTCTATTAATTCATCAAATACTAATTTTTGGCTAGACACAGCAGTAAAATTACAAGATGAATTTGATGAATTTTTATGGAGTTTAGAAGCATCAGGTTATTACAATTCACCAAGCGACGTTAGTGGAGAATTAATATTACGAGAACGAAACTATATTGATAATGCAACTCCGGCGGCAAATGGCATAGCAGTTGCTAATTTAGTACGTCTATCTTTGCTAACTGAAGAATTATATTATCTCGACCAAGCTGAGTCAGCTTTAACAGCTTTTAGCAGCATAATGAAAAAATCTCCTCAAGCTTGTCCGAGTTTATTTATTGCTCTTGAATGGTATAGAAACCAAACTTTAGTTAGAACTTCTCAAGCAGAAATTTCTAGTTTAATTACTGAGTATTTTTCTACTACTATTTATAAAGTTGAAGCAGATTTACCAAAAAATTCTGTAGGGTTAGTTTGCCAAGGTTTGATATGTAAAAAACCTTCTTTGAATAAACAAGAATTATTAGAACATCTAGAACAAAGTCAAAATCGTTGGGCTAAATAATTAGGGTTTGCTGAATAAAGTCTTTTTGCTGAGACAGGAGACAGGAGAAATGGGAATGAGTGAGGAGGTAGGAGCTAAGTTTTGTCAGAGTGATTTTTCGGCTTTTGCTTCGGTGAAAGTCCTCACTTTTTTAACCTAAGCAACCGAAAAGCTCATACTTTTTAAAGACATAAAAAACCTAAAACCAATATCAGTCAATGCTTTGATATTTAATCAGTAATATCATTTCTCTTGAAACACCCACAATAAAAATTTTTGGGGTTGCACATTATGGAATGATATTGCCAAAAATTGGTTTAGATTTTGACTAAAAATAACCATTAATTAATCATTCTAGCAATTGATTAATCCACAATCCAATTCTATCAAAAATATCAAATCATT
>NZ_JAAHGK010001051.1:0-2752 GCF_010672505.1 Okeania sp. SIO2B9
TACCATATCCATAAATTTGATTTTGAGATGATTGTGTTGTTAATTAGCAATCAAATAATACCATTTCTCAAAAACTTTTCTATATTTTCACATAGTAGGGGAGTAGGTGAGTGGGTAGGGAAGTTGGATGCAACTTCCCTACAGGGAGAATTAAACATAAGAATAATTAACATTAACTTACCTCAAAGTAGTAAAAAGGTTATTCGACATAAGTTAATTACCTAATAACTGAAGTTCTCATGAAGTATAGCATTATTTTTGGGAATTGGTATAATATAGTGTTTATCAAGTTACTGAGGTAAAGTTGTTTTTCTTCTTTTCTATTTCCTCGGGACTACGGACGTTGCAGGCAATGTCCCTACCTACTCCCACGCAACAAACAAATTTTGTACCTCACTCTTTTTGGGAATTGCTATATTTGCGTAAACATTCAGCAGTCAGCTATTAATTTTGGGGAAGGTAAAAGCAACCTTTGAAATTGAGTTTGAATAAAAGTTACTACCAAAGTCTCCGGACTAAATCTTAGAAATAATTAGTTATTAATAATAGCTGAATGCAAGCGCATTCCGAAGAAAGCGCTGACTGCTAATAGCTGAATGCAAGCGCTTTCCGCAGGAAATGCTTACGTTAAATTTATCTAATTTTGCATACTAAGTTTAGATTTTTGGGCGTTGGTGAAAAGCAAGGTATGATATCATGTTCCCCCTCCGGGGGAGCTACGCTAACGGATAAGAGCGCGATAGAACTCCGTGACCTTTACGCGACCAAAAAACTTTCTCCTTCTACTCGGGGTTTCTGATTCTTTCTTCCCTCCTGAGGATCTTCGACTGACTTCCCCTCCCCTCCTGGGAGGGGTTAGGAGTGGGTTGACTCCTAAGTAATGCGCGATTAATATCATACACTAATTCACCAACGCCGATTTTTGTAGTGTAAATTTCACTTTTGGTTGACCAACATTATAAGTTAAGGCATAACTATTAGCTAATATCCAAAACCATAAACTAGGATAACGAGATTCTAACCAAGGTTGAATCCAGCGGGCAAAACTAGGCAACCATCCTAATAGGAAATTCATTAAACTAAACAAAGTGAAATTGATATAGCTTATTGTCCAGAGTAATACTTCCTGAAAGTTGATAAAATCTAGAATCCACAATAAAAGATAAGGATTTTGTCTAGCTGCTTTTAGAGCTAATCTTGTAAAAGTAAACCAATTAGCTCTATCTTTAATAAAAGTATCTGCTACTTCTGGAGGTTCCTCTGCTAATAATCCAAAAAATGTATTCAATATAGAATTAATTCTTTGGGGAGGTAAAAACTTTCCAGTTGGTACCATCATGCCTTTAGAAAATAACCAAGTAACGGCAATATTACTTTGATAAGCACGAATTTGATTTAAGTGATTCGCACTGAGTAAATCATATTTTAAAGCAGTATTTAGAAGATCGGTTAAACGAGGTAAGTTTCTGACTAAAGAACCAAAGCCAGTAAACACTAAAGGAGATTGGAGAGAAGCAGCATCGCCAATACAAATTAAACGGTCAAAAGCCACCTGGCGATCGCTACCTTTGATACTAAAATGCCCAGGAATATAACCAAAGGTTGGCTTTTTCCAGACTAATTTATCCATGTCACACCGTCGATATTCTGGCAAAATTGCGAAAAAATCCTCATACATTTCTAACAAAGAACCAGGATTTTTAGGATGAACTTGATGGTAATGAAATAAATAAATTGCTAACTCATTACCAGCACAAGGAAACAACTCCCAAATTAATTGTCTGCCACGAGAAATATCGCCATGACTATTAAGAACATCTCCATAATTTGAATCCCAAACTTCCGGTTCAATTCCACCATCAATTACTGCTCCAACTGTTGGACAAATACTATCAAAAGCACGTTTACCATTTAACTGCCAAGCGATGGGAGAAGCAGTACCCATAGCATCTACTAACAAACGCCCACAGAAAATTTGTTCAGTTTTGTTAGATAGGTTTTGAGTATAAACTACAACTTTTTCTGGTTCAATTTCAGCTTTAATAAATTCTGTTTCATCTACAATTTTTCCTCCTGATTCTTGTAGTTTTCTCCCACATAAAGTGAGTGCTTTTTCTGAATCTAATGCCACATTTAAAACTGTAGGAGTATGAAGAATTGCAGCTTTGGCAAAATCAGGGTTATTACTATCAAAAAATTTGTTAAATCCGTCTTTATATTCTCTGGCAATTAAACCTTCTATTTCTGCAGCAGTAAATAAACCCAAGTCAATTAAGCTTTGTAGTTCGGAGCGAGAAATATTCCACTCTCGATTCATTTTACCAAAAGTCAAACGTTCCAATAATAATACTTTGTACCCCAATTTTGCCATGACAGCTGCATGAATAACTCCCAGAGCACCACCAACATAAATGAGGTCATATTCAACAGAATTATTATTTGTTCCTAACTCCTTTTTCCACACTACTTGTTTTGGTGTTTGAGGATTTTTAACTGATTCTCGCCAACGTTTTTCCCACCAGTATAAACGTTTAAGATCGTATTCCCCTTGAGGCATTTTTTGAAAGTATTTTGTAGTCAGAGGATAATCAGATGCTAAAGCTGTAAAAATTGACTGATTTGATAGGTCAATTATCGGAGGTTCTGGATAATTGAAAGGAAATTCTTTTCTCAAGTTGGTAGTCAAAGATGCAGTGAATTGTTTTTCTATCGAAGATACATTTCCTTGAGCAAAAACTTTGAGATAAGTAGT
>NZ_JAAHGK010001052.1:0-2750 GCF_010672505.1 Okeania sp. SIO2B9
TATTTTCTTTGTGGGTTTAATACCCCACCGTCTACACGGTGTTCAAAATTACTTGGGGTTAGAATCCCCATGTAATTTTCCTCCTGTCTCCTGTCTCCTGTCTCCTGTCTCCTTCTTCAATTCCCTACGTTAGATACTTTATTTATGGCCATATTTACCTTTTTTTGACAAACAGTCTCTTACTCTATTATTTTTTATTTTTTAAATGTATAGTATTTATGATAGCCTCCAAAAATAAAAATCGTCAACCATAGACTAATTACTCAACTGGTGGTCATATAAATCTATTGGACTCGAAATCAAGTTTGTTCAAATTAATCTAAAATTTGAGTATTTGATTACTAACAGTTCACCTAAATTATGCTCAAAAAAACCAAACCAATAATTAGTCTAATTCTCAGCTTATTTTCCCTAACTCCAACTATTGCCCCCGCGTTAGCAGCGCCACCCCGCACCCCAGACCAAGAAGAAACCTGCGAAATACTCATCATCGGTGGCGGTTTGTCAGGAGCAGCAACTGCCTACGAATCATTATTAGCAGGACGCACCGTTTGTGTCACCGAAATTACCGACTGGGTAGGTGGTCAAATTTCCTCCCAAGGTACATCCGCTCTCGACGAACGCGGTACTCAACGCAGTCTCCTATTTTATCCCCGTGGTTACTTAGAATTACGGGAACGCATTGAGGAAAAATACGGTAGATTAAATCCCGGTCGTTGTTGGGTCAGCGTCTCCTGTTTTATGCCCTACGATGGTCACGGTATTCTATTTCAGATGTTGCAAGATGCTGCCAAAAAAGGTGGAGGAACATTCAAATGGTTTCCCAATACTGTTGTGAAAGAGTTAGACATTTCCAATAATCAAATCAATAGAGCGATCGCTATCCAACATCAACCAGCAGCAGGCACCCCACCCATCAACACCGAACCCCTGTCTCAAGTTATCGAAGATGCTTACCGTTACGAAAACTCAGTGCGTTTCGACAAAACCATAATTCAATTTATACCCCAACCTTCCCCAGAAAAAACAGGCGGTGCAGACTGGTACGTTGTCGAAGCTACGGAAACCGGAGAAATTATTGCTCTAGCAGATGTTCCCTATCGTCTCGGTATTGATCCACAAACCTATCTTGACCCCTCATCCCCCGTTGACACTAGAGACTCCTACTGCACCCAAGGTTTTACCTACACCTTCGCCATGGAAGCAACCGAAACACCTCAAACCCATGTGGAACCACCCTTTTATTCTCAGTATGCACCCTACTATAGTTATGAATTATCAAGATTAGCTAGTTTCCCCCTAGTTTTCACCTATCGTCAAATTTGGTCAGTGAAACCAGACGCACCGCAACCAGGAGATTACAAAAAACGAACAATTTTTCCCGGCGATATTTCCATGCAAAATTGGACTTGGGGTAATGACTACCGTCCTGGCAACCGCGACGACAATTTGATTTACAGTCGAGGGCAACTACAAGCTACAGGTCAACTGCAACCGGGGGGTTGGATGGGTGGTTTGCGTGCCGAAACCCTCCGTCGAGGTGAGGAAAATGCTCTCGGTTATTTTTATTGGTTAGTTGAGGGTACTACTGACTCTCAGTTAGGGGAAGGGGTGAAGCAAAAATATCCAAACCATCGTTTATTGACTGGATTTGACGCGCCGATGGGAACAGCTCATGGGTTGTCAAAATATCCTTATATGCGGGAGGGGCGACGCATTATTGGTCGTGTTGGGAAAACTCGCCCCAGGGGTTTTACAGTAGCAGAGGTTGATATTGCTAAAAAGAATTTTCGGGATAATTTTTATCTACAAAATTTACCGTCAGATATGTTGCATTATTTGTGGGGAAGTGTTGCTGCTTTTGTACCTGAAAATTCACAAATTAATTCAATGAAAGAAATGCCTCAACGAGCAAGAGCAACTGTTTTTCCTGATAGTGTAGGAATTGGTCATTATGCCATAGATTTTCATCCCTGCATGACAAAAAGTCCGGCAGAAGCACCTGGTAATTCTGAACGAGCAGGTATTAGGAGGGGTCAAGGTTCTGCTTATCCTTTTCAAATTCCTTTACGGGCAATGATCCCTCAGCAAATTGATAATTTGTTGGTAGCGGGGAAGACTATTGCTACAAGTTATATTGCTGCTGCTGCTTATCGGGTTCATTCTTTTGAATGGTCTGCTGGTGCTGCTGCTGGTACAACAATTGATTTTGCTTTGGAGCGAGGTATTTTTCCTGATGAATTGATTGATGATATGCCTTCTAAGGAATGGGAATTGGAGGTTTTACAAGGTCGCTTACAAGAAAATGGTAATCCCACAGCTTTTCCTGAAACTTCTATTTTTAATAATACTTGGGATGAATGGAAATAGTATTGTTGCTTAGTTGAGATGAATGGCGTTGGTGAAGCGCGTGTATGATATTAATTTGGTGGTGGTGCATAGTAATGGTAGAGAGAGTGTGGGGAGATGGGGGGATGGGGAGATGGGGAGTGTGGGAGAAATTAAAAAATATATATCTTCACCAAAACCCATACAGGACTACCATTATCATTTTCTTTGTGGGTTTAATACCCCACCGTCTACAGGGTGTTCAAAATTACTTGGGGGAGCGAATCCATAAGTAATTTTCCTCCTGTCTCCTGTCTCCTGTCTCCTGTCTCCTTCTTCAAAGCGCTGTGCGCAGGCAACAGCTCATCTGGCAACAGCTCATCTGGGGGAATAAAAAACCGATAATATCAGGCTTTTAGCTA
>NZ_JAAHGK010001053.1:0-2750 GCF_010672505.1 Okeania sp. SIO2B9
AAAACAATGATTAATGACAAAAAATAAAGATAAATATTAGCAAAAAAACCGTGTTGTAAGTTACATTTTTTTTAGTATAAATAATAAATGATAGTTTATAGTACAAACTAAAAGATGACTTCTTAATATTACTTTAATAAGTTTCCCGATCTAATGAAACCTAGAATAATAGTCTGTGGCTTGGGTCGTACCGGCTACAAAGTATTCCGTTTATTAAGACAGCAGGGTGCAACAGTTGTAGGTATAAGCGATCGCCCACTCCGTGGAGAGGGTACAGAGATTATTGTCGGCAACTTTCGTTCAGCATCTACCTTATTAGCAGCAGGCATTCAAAGCGCTCATACTCTGGTTTTAGCAGGGAAAGATGAGTCTGTTAATTTGGCCGTCTTAATGTTAGCAAGAATTCTCAATCCGAAAATTCGGATTATCAATCGCCTATTTAATACAAGTTTGGGCGATCGCTTAGACCACACTCTAACCGATCATACAACAATGAGTGTGTCAGCTTTAGCAGCTCCAGTGTTTGCTTTTGCAGCTTTAGGAAATCATGCTATTGGCCAGTTACACATATACAATCAGACCTGGCCAATGCGAGAAGAATTAATCGGTCATAATCATCCTTGGAAAGGTCGTAAACTGAGTTCTTTGTGGGACGACCGCTCTCTAATGTTGATCTACTATATACCAGTGGCAGATCCAATAGATTTAGTCTCTGCTGTAGTAGAAGAGCGGGAGTTACAGGTAGGAGATCGTCTGATTCTTTCTAGCAAACCAAAGCTGCGAACTCGCAGACAAAATTTAGTTTATTACTTATTCAAAATATTTGGCAGACTCAGGCAATTTCAGCGACACAGTAAATCAGCAGTAATTCTCAACTTGGCTCTTTTAGTAACTGTGTTATTCTGCACTATTACTTATATTAGTATAAATCTGAATAACAGCTTTGTTGATTCTCTCTATTTTACAGTTGGGATGATTACGGGAGCAGGGGGAAATGAAAAAATAGCCGAACAAGCACCAGGCAGTATCAAAATATTTACTTCGATAATGATGCTTGTGGGAACGGCGATCGTTGGTATTTGTTATGCGCTCCTGAATGATTTTGTATTAGGTACTCGCTTCCAAGAGTATTGGGATGCTGCCCGCATACCACTAAAACAACATTACATTATTTGTGGGTTTGGTGGCATTGGTTTACATATTGCCGAGCAACTGATTGGTAGTGGGTATGAAGTAGTAGTGGTAGAGCGTAACCCTAGCTGTAGATTTCTCAGTACTGCCAGGTCTATGAAAATTCCTGTAATTGAGGGAGATGCAAGTTTATCTACGACTCTAGAAGTTGCCAATATTGAAAAAGCTGAAGCACTTTTAGCTGTAACTGGTAATGATATTGTTAATTTAGAAATTGCTCTGAGTGCCAAGGGACTTGTTCCTAAAATCACAGTTGTGGTGAGAAGTCAAGACCCGCACTTAGCTCTAATGGTGCAACAGGTTTTTGAGTTTGAGTCTGTACTTAGTCCCACAGAATTAGCTTCCCCTGCTTTTGCAGCAGCAGCTATCGGCGGTAGAATTCTTGGTAATGGGATTACAACAGATAGTTTGTGGGTAGCGTTAGCCACTTTAATTACACCGGGACATCCTTTTTGTGGAAAAATTGTTCAACAAGCAGCTAGCAGTGCTGATTTTGTACCTTTGTATATAGAAAGCAACGGTAAAGAAATTCATGGTTGGGAATTGCTAAATGCGACTCTGAATTCTGGTGATGTTTTGTACTTAACGATGCCAGCTAATAGATTAGACCAACTCTGGAGAGATGCACCTATACAACTAATAAGTAATGCTGTTAAATAGTTTAATTCTCCACCGAATAGATTGGGAGGTTTGCAAATATGTCATTTTTATTCTCCTGGGTTTTAACTCAGGAGTTTTCAACTTTTCGTAATTAATTAAGTGGGTAGGAAAAATTATAGCGCTGTGCGCAGGCAACAGCTCCGGAAAGCAACAGCTCCGGAAGGGGGAATAAATTGCCGATAATATAAGACTTTTAGCTATTTAACCCCTCCTGCAATTTGTAAATATACCAGCGCTCATTGCTATATCTAACTATTAACTGAAAAGCATTTTATATTTGGCGAAATTTAGGTTTCATAGCTTGATTCATCAACGCCACATTAAAAATCCCCGTGACTTTAGTCCTGGGGATAGTCAAAAATACTCTGTAATTAGTTGTAGCTAAATATCAGTTATTTAAACTTAGAAACTGCACTATCAAAGGCGTTGTGCAAATCATTCCAAGCCTTTTCAAAACCAACTTTTACATCTCCCCATGCTTGTTCGCTTGAGTTTTGTAGTTCCTGAAATTTGGTTTTGACTGCATCACGCTTAGTAGACAATTCTTCTATTTTTTTGTGATAATTAATTGCAGCATCAGCTTTAGCTTGTTTTGCTTTGGCTTTCATTTCATCAATTTGAGCATTAAGTTTATCAATTTGAGCTTTGATTTTAGCTTCGTAGGCTTGTTTTGTTTCTGGTTTATTTGCCATAATTATGACTCGATATGGTTTAACTAACTATTAGCATTTTCCGTACCGGAATGCTCCGCAAACAGCATTCCGGACTGAAACACTTTTTGATTAAAAACTATTTTTTCTAAAAAAAATAGACTAATACTTTGACTTCTCAAACAGATTTAAAAGTTGGCTAATTGCCAGAACAACTAACTCTGATTAGTTAATTGGGCTACTAAGAAT
>NZ_JAAHGK010001054.1:0-2749 GCF_010672505.1 Okeania sp. SIO2B9
CGACCCGTAAACATACAGGCTCGATGAGGCAACTGGGGCAAATGAAGCGCTCAAAATCTCAAAGTGCGGACTTTGTTGACGGGGACTTAGAAACCCCGTCCGTCTACACGGCGGGGTAGTTCATCATTTATAAAAAAACTCGAAGAAAGGGAATTAAAATACGCGCGGACGAACCCCAAAAAACCGTTTGCCTAGCATTCCGTAGGAAAAAGTAGTAGTTAAAGAAAATTCAATTGAAGAAAAAAAATCAGAATAGCGGTCATTACTTACTGCAATAGGGAGGCGAGAAGATGCAGAATTTCCTTTTTTATCCTCTTAATAAGGGGAGGCTTGAGACCTTATTTTTTTGGTCAGCTTATTTACAGAGTCAACTAAAAATATAGATTTTTTATTTCAATTTTTACCTGTAGACAAAGAATAAATTAGGGAGAATCCGGGAATCATGACGATATTTATATATTAACTAGGTAATTATTTTAGAGGTAAAATTAATCTCCAATCCTAGTTAATTACAATTCCTCGGCTTCTCCATTTCACTTATTCTTCTATCTGTGAGCCATTGCCATTGCCATTAGTCTCATCAACTTTCTCATATTCTACTTGAATCAAATGAATATGTTTGTATCCTAGCTTTATTTCAAATTCATCTCCTGGTTTTAATCCCATAGATGCGGTATAAGTTGCTCCTATGACAATTTGGCCATTTCTATGAACGCTAACTCGATAAGTTGGTTCTCTACCACGCCCATCTTTACTACCGTCAGGATCTAAATCAACTCCTTTTGCTGCTAGAACTGCATCATAAAAATCTGTGAGATTAACACGAGTTTCTTCATTTTTTGTAACTGTGTAATATCCACAACGTTTAGCAGTTTCCCTTCGTGGTAAGTGAGCAAATTCTTTTACCTTTTGAAGTAAAATTTTTCCCGTTAATGGAGTTTCTGAATTTTCAACCATAGTTCTTAATAATTCTCCTTCTCTTTATAATATAGTAAATCAATTTTACTGAAAATTGTTAGGGTTATTTAAAATATATCCTGAAAATTATCAATTGTGCAAAAAAAAATTTTACTAAGCCTTAAGGCCACTATATATTTGAGTAGATAATCTAGATTTCTATTTGGCTCAAAAAGTGTTGAACTTAAGCATTCTTGTTACTCTGAAATTCTCTCCTAATTTTCAAGAGTTCCTATTCTATTAGGATTATTTTTGTACAAAATTATTTAATTAGGCAGGATAAAATAAAAATGTTACGGATGTAAAGTAAATTATCTAATCAGTTTGTTTAATTTACCAGCCGGATTTTTTGAAAATGAATCTGTCATTCTAGGTATTTGGATATCTGAAATTTCCTCTACAAAGTTATGGCCTAACTTTGAATAGTGATTTAAAATATTTGCTAAAATTGTATTTATTGGTAAAAATTTTGATAAGTAGCAGTTAGGCTATCGTGTTAATTGGTAGATGTAGTGACTTTACTTATAGAACCCATTGGTATCTTTGTTAATATTAAGTTTTTTTATAAGAGTTTGAAGTAAGAGGGATGTTGGTTAAGCAATACGGGAAAGTTAAATTTGAGGGCTGATTTTTCATCAAAACAGATACTGAAAAGACTTGCTAATGGTAGTTATTATAGATATCATATAATTTACGATTGAATACTTATAAATAAGGGAGTAGAGATTTAGGTAGTGGTGAGAACCCAAGAGATTTGCCGTCTAAACTAGAGGAGCTTTTTCCGGATCGCTATTACAACGCTTTTGCCGATCTTTGAACCACATCGTCATCAGCAAAACCCTGTAAGGGCGTTTCGCTCCGCGACATATAAAGCGGAGCTTTGCGTAGCGCAAATGGCCATTTGCCCCTACTAGACATCTCCAAAAATCAAAAATAAAATCAATTATCACACAGAAATTATCAATTATTTCTCCCTACTGCCTACTGCCTACTCCCTCTTTTGGAGGAGATGTCTACTGTGGTCTAGTGAAATGAAAACCGCTGTAAACGGAAATGATACCAAATGGTTTCTATGAAAATAAATACTCATATCAAATCTGGTTAAACAGTTATTGTAGGTAACAAAAATTCGTGAGTATATCTCGCGAATTACTATGGTTTTCTTGCAGGGATTTCAAATAGTTATCTAAGGATATTGGTTGTAATTTTTGATGATTAATACTATGTCCGGATGATTAAGTATAATAGAGTTGTCGCTAAATAAAGAGAAAAAATCACTCTAACCTAGACAGAGCAATAATTCTAAGCATTTTTGCTTTCCAAGAGCTACAATCTTTACAGAACAAGGTTTTTGGGATTTTTTAAAATTATAAAGCGACAAGTCTAATACAAATTTTCTCCTCTAAATGTTGAAGAAATATCTCACATTTCCGCCACTTTCATTGTTCCCTCCTGAATTTACACCTACCACTGCGCCACCTAAGAATTTTATGATCTCGCTACCCGAGCGGACATGATGTAAATTCGTCTTTTTATAGAGTCAGGATTTACGCATGAGTTAGGAAAAACTAGGATTTGAGATTGCTTTCCGTTCCGGACTGCTACGCAAACCCTGTCGGTCGCAATGATGAGAATATTTTCTAATATCATGTCCGGTTGAACAGTTATAGCAACAGCCAGGGCGATTAGGACATAAAATAGAGAAAGTATTCTGTCATGCGATCGCTCTTCCTTGCCTCGACCCTATAGTTACGATTTTAGAAAAAAAGTGATAGAGGCCATTGAACTTGAT
>NZ_JAAHGK010001055.1:0-2749 GCF_010672505.1 Okeania sp. SIO2B9
ATATCAAATCCGTTTAATTCGGTATAAAAAAATGTTTCATCTTCAACCATTACCAAATATTTCTCGATCTCCCCATCTCCCCACATTCCCCTCCTGGGAGGGGGAGGGGCGAGGGGTGGGTCCCATCTCCCCATCCCCCAATCTAATTACACCGATGCTACCGGATTTGATATGACTCCCTTCTCTCCCCACAATACCAATAACGGACACTGTATTTTCGTGTCAATATCTGCTTCATCATGCTCTAAGTCAATAGAGGCAGCAGCACGGTAGTCTTCATAACAGACATGAAACTGGTACAGATCAATTCCCTTGCTGATCTATGATTTGAAACATCGGCAAATTCCTCAATTCTCGTAATCATTCGTCACTGTGCAACGCCGAATCAATAGTTAAAAACACCATAGATTTATCCCTACTAAGTTAGTGCTAAAAGCAACATTAAGAGTTTCCATGGACTTCACTAACCACCAAACTTTACCAGTGGTAGCTCCTTGATAATGATTAAAAAGAATAGAAAATTTTTGTTCTAAATAAGGTTTAGCTTGGTGACAAAATAGTACAATCTTCAAGAACATACCAATCACTATTGTCGCTCCAAGATTATTAATCAGGTCATAAAAAACAAAATGTTTTGGTTGCTCAAGACTCTCAACAACTAGAAAATCTAACATTTTTTTGCAAGTACCTAAAATTAGAGAATCATTGGGTTTTTGAGTATTATTATCAGACCAAGTATTTTGTAATTTATCATATAATTTGCGATTAAATTGACATTTACTATAACCAGGATCGATTGTATCAGTTAAGTATTCATATAGCCCATCTTTAAAAGTACCATAAGAACAAGTAAAATCACAATAAGTTTGAAACTGTTGAGCTTGGTCTCGTAATGTTTGGCGACCATGAACTTTTTTGGTAAAATACTTAACTACTTCATTTAATTCTTCGTCTTTCATTAAAGTAGGATTTTCAATAGAATTGTTTTTCCTGGGCAACCTTTGATAAGTGATATATTTAGACAAATCTATTTCATATTTTTGCTGTTGTCTTCTTCCAATCATTTTAATTTCTTGTTGCTCTTGATCAGTACTCTCATCATTGAAAAAACAATGTTCATATAGATATGGATATCGATCAATTAATTTTTCTAACTTCCGATCTGCAATTTTTGTATTTTCTTGAGTTTCCCTGATAAACATCTTAGCTAAACGTTGTAAGGCAACATATTTTTCAGTCTCAGTAAAACTGCGAATTAAAGTGCGTAAACGTTTAGAAGTCCAACAAGAGGGCAGGTTATTTGGTTTTACCTGGAATATACTTACTAATTCTGGAATTGATTTTTGCAGTTGTGGGTTTTGTAACCAAAAGTTAATTAATATATAGCAACTTCTATTGAGAATATTATGAAATTCTTCTTCATCAGGATCGGCATGAATAATTGTTTCCATTACCTGCCATATTTCAGGGATAAAATATCCAGAAGCATCAATAAATAGAGCCCTAAAATTACCAATTAACTCTTCGGGGTCTTGTTGACGAGCTAAATCTTGTAAATGCTGATAAAGTCGCTGTTCTTGTTTGGCAGATTTATGATTATTATTAGTTGATAAAGATTTTAAATTATAATTTAACATTCTTGAAAATCCCCTCTGATAATTAATTATAAGCTAATTTAACTTGCCCTTCAATAAAGTATATTTTTGTAAGAATTGATGATTATATCTGTCTTAGTAGAATAGATATTTCAATAAGAATTAAATTGCAATTTTGAACAGATTTGTTAGACCAATATTTTTGAGATTATGATAGTAAATTTAACTCATATAAAAATATGCTCAATGTCCGTATTTACCTAAAAATATGCGTTATGAATTAGGTTAAATCTGAAATACAGATTAAAGTTTGTAATACTCACTCTAGTTTATAACTTTTGCTTATTACAATCTTAGTCCTATCCATAACTAACCTTTATAAGCTAAATTAAGTATAAAAATTAGATTATACTCTAACTATTAATTTTACTCTGGAATTATTTGAATTTATGTAAAGATTTGATGAAGAATCTAAGAGTTCAGTAGATTTTTTGATGATAAGTTTACTGAAACCCTGTAAATGCAGAAGCTTTTAGTTAAGTGTGAATACGGATAATTCGTAATCAAATAATTACAACCAACACCATTTTTAAGAATAAGTAGTCTGGCAAAAGTACTAATATTGGTCGGTACAGAATTTTCATTTTTAGGAAGTAAATTATAGTTATCTAGTGCTCCCTACTGCCTCAAACAAACGAATTTTGTATCTCACTGTTTATGGGAATTGCTATATAGTATTCAGATTGATACTCCCCAGTCTAAAAATGCGGGGATTCTTGGTTCGCTGACGCAACGCTGCGCGAACACTGACTCAACATCACCTAGCAGGATTTCTCCAACTCAGCCAAAAGGCCAATCTCCCGGTAGGTTCCGGTGTGCCCCACCGTACATAGTGCTTTCTTGAGAATATTTTTGGCAGCGTTCACTTTCTTGCTCACTTGACACTGTAGGTGTTTTAAACACTTACTCATGGGTCTATAAGTTTTTGGATTTTTAAACACCTTACCGTTAGAGCAAACGGCTAATATCAAATCCGGTAGCATCGGAGTAATTAAACCTGAATTTTCGGCCACCAATGGTACTGGGTTATAGCCTTGATTGCAAATTGCTGTGTTAAAAGAACTTGACAACGCTCAAACAGAATTTCTTCTAAC
>NZ_JAAHGK010001056.1:0-2749 GCF_010672505.1 Okeania sp. SIO2B9
TAATCTAGATGAATTTATCAAAAAATCAAGTCTTATCATTGTCAATAATTTTACTTTCTTTCACAGTAAATGGATGTACTATCTCGAATAAAAAATTACCACCATCTCCTGAAGTAACTCAAGAGCAGCAACAAAAAGCATTAACTCCTGAAGAAATACACGAAAAAGTTTTAACAATTGACAGTCATATTGATTGGCCTTATCGTCAATTTTTAGATCCTGATTTTCAACCTAATATTAGACATCTACCAGGAAAACTAGGAAGTGGTCAATGGGATATTGTTAGGATGCAAGAAGGTGGATTAGATGCTGTCTTTATGTCAATATTTACTCCTCAAAAGGAACGCGATCGCCAAGGGCATGAACAGGCAAAAGCAAAAGCCATTAAAATGATTGAAATAACAAAAAAGATGGCAGAAGAAAATTCAGATAAAGTTGAAATTGCCTTAAATCCAGAGGATGCTGAACGCCTGGATAAAATGGGGAAAATAGCAATATTTATGGGTATTGAAAATGGCTATCCAATTGGTAAAGATATTAGTAATGTGAAATTTTTCTACGACCAAGGTATTAGATATATAACAATAACTCATTCCAAAAACAATGAACTAGCGGATTCTTCTACCGATAAAAAACAAGAATGGAATGGGTTAAGTGACCTGGGAGAAAAAGTTGTCAAAGAAATGAATAGTTTGGGTATCATGGTCGATATTTCTCACGTCCATGATGATACATTTTGGGATGTAATTAAGTTAACAAAAGCACCAGTCATCGCATCTCATTCTAGTGCTAGACAACTAGAAAATCATCCTCGCAATATGAGTGATGAAATGCTAAAAGCTGTTAAAGAGAATGGTGGGGTTGTACAAGTTTGTATTTTTGATACCTATATAAAAAAACTACCCCAGACAGCAGAAAGAGAAAAAGCAATGAAAACAATTGCCAAAGAAATAACTGCTTATTGGCAAGGAAAACTGAGTCAAGTAGAAATAGAAAAATTTAGAGAAAAATATCGTCAAATTAATCAGAAATATCCTAAAAATCAACCCACTGTTGCTGATGTAGTAGACCATATAGATTATATGGTAAAAGTTATGGGTATCAATCATGTTGGTATTGGTTCAGATTTAGATGGCGGTGGTGGAGTTAGAGGAATGAATGATGTTTCAGAAATGCCAAATATTACAAAAGAATTAGTAGCACGGGGATATACTGAAGAGGATATTCAAAAAATTTGGGGTGGAAATTTAATGCGAGTTTTTAGTGAAGCGCAAAAAGTAGCGAGAGAAATTCAGAACCAAGAAATATCAGGAAAATAACTTTGTAAAATGATTGACTCAGAATTTTTCCAACTATGATTGAGCTTTTCTTTTCGGTTGTATCTGCTGTTTTTCCAGTAGGGTGTATAGTTTTAATTGGTTTTATATTTGGCAAAAATTTTTCCATTGATGAACCGACACTTTCCAAACTGGCTTTGTATGTTTTATTTCCGGCATTATTAACCGATATAATGTATCGGACTACTCTTAGTATTGAGTCAGCAATAGGAATATTTATAGCCTTTGGATTAACCTATCTTTTACTCTGTTTAATATCTTGGGGAATAGGAAGAAGATTAGGTTTTTCGGAGTCTCTACAAAAAAGTTTATTGGCGACTACAGCTTTACCTAATTCTGGAAATATGGGGTTACCTGTAACTTTATTTGCATTAGGAGAAGCGGGGTTAGAAAGAGCAGTAATTTATTTAATATCATGGAATATAATTGTGATGAGTACAATGCCTGCTATCCTCAAAGGGGGAGGGTTTCGGTCTGGTATTATTTTTACTCTAAAACTGCCCATAATTTGGGGAATGATTTTAGGTGTAATTCTTAACTCATTTAATATTGAATTACCTCTAAAACTTGATGATGGTTTACATCTTTTGAGAGAAGCTGCAATTCCAGTTGCTTTATTATTGATGGGAATACAAATATCTAAGAATCGTTTTCAACCAGGTACTTATGACTTAAGTGCTAGTTTAATCCGTTTGTTAGGAGGAGCATTTGTTGCTTATTTAGTTGGTAAAATTCTGAATTTAGAAATGCTTGATTTACAAGTATTAGTCTTACAAAGTGCGATGCCAAGTGCCTTAACTTCTTTTTTAATAGTTAATGAATTTGGTGGGGATGCGACAAGAACTTCTAAGGTTGTGGTAGTATCAACCCTCTTATCTTTTTTAACTTTGCCTCTAGTATTGTGGGCTATTGGTGCAACATCTTGATGTTATGTTAATTATTAACTACAATCTTGTCAAAAGATCAAAATTATATTACCTAACTGTTAGGTGATTAGCTATTTTCAAGTTGTGATTTTATATCGTTGATATTATTGAAATGGTTTATATATTAACAAATTTATGTTATTGATACTTTCTACAACTCCTAACGTTCAAAAAGAGAGTTTATGGTATTAAACTCCCTTAAAAGTTTCTCCTTCCGAGCAATGTTTCAGCACCGATAAACATTAGTTTAGGTAATACCAATTTTCAAAAATAATGTTACGAATAGTAAGAGAGATAAAAAGACTTTACAGGATATTTTCCTTTGACAAAAAAGATTATTTATGACCTAAAAAATGGTATTAAAGCCATTCATTTGTATTTTTATTGGCAGTCCATTCTTTGATTTTATAACCTAAATTTTCAGCATTTTTTATCATACCAAAAGTTTTCAGTCCGTTAAGAATAGACTTGAATTTCAATGGTATA
>NZ_JAAHGK010001057.1:0-2744 GCF_010672505.1 Okeania sp. SIO2B9
CAGGGGTTTTCAGAGGATGATTAACCAGATTCAGATTCATGGTCATACTGACTCAAGGATCCAACTCAATGCCGATCATTTTTAGCTTGGCTATTGACCATTTATTTTACGATCGCGATCACACTTCTGAGTATTCTATCTCAGGAAGAAGGCATTGCTTCTACTGGTCACTTATTTCTGCCATCCTGCACTAGCAATCTCCCATTCAAACTTCTTAACTAATTAAAATTTGATTTTATACATTTGAAATAATTCTCCAGGTTGTCGCCTTACTATTTTTCCGCCCATAGCGTCGATCATTTTTTCCCAATTTTCTAAAGGTTCCAAAAATACTTCTGCTCCTAAATAAGTTTCTAAAATTGCCCAATTTTCTGCTAATGGTTGTTCTGGGTTAAGCACATCAAAAACAAAGTTATTTTCAGGTTTAAGAATGCGTTTTACTTCCTTAAGTACTTCTTCCCAATAATCTATGGGATAATAACAACTAAAGCCTGTAGCGATCGCTAAGTCAAACTCATTTGCTTGATAATTTAATTGGTGAGCAGGTCCTAATTCTACTCCTTTAAATAGTTTATAATTTAGTTGAGAGCCTCGGTGATTAAGATTATCTCTGGCAATGGTACTAATTTCTTGACCATAAAAAAAAGCTTCCCAATCACGCCAAGGGTAAATTAAAAAACTCACTCCACAACCAATATCCAAACATTTTTGATTTTTCTTAGGTTTAGCTATTTCCCAAAAAGGTGAAACTATTTTTGCTGTGAGATTACCGGAGGCATAATCATGAAATATTGGCATTGCTTCAATTTCCGAGGGTAACTCAAAAGACTCTCCTCGGTAATCTCGATCAAAGCGACTCTGTACTGCGATGATTTGAGTATGCCAATTATCTAAATTTTTTTGAGCGAACCAGGAAGATTGGTCCCCATCTGAGGACAAGGCAGACTTTTTTTTGGACATTTATTTCTCTATCGTCTAGAACCTTTCAGAGCTTTTGTAAAGTTCTTACGGTAAGATTTGTTACCAATTAATAAAACAGGCCACAATATAGATAATATCAAACGATTCTGAAAGTTCTTGGAAAAGTTCGTCTGTTCAAACCCATTCCAGAATTTCCAGATTCCACCTCCATATACAACCAGTAATAACAGGCCAATTAACGTACTCATGGCACAAAACTCTTAAAAGGTCAATTTTTCAAGTGTAGCCCAATATAATTATGTAATTAATTTTAATTGGACTTTAGGTTTAATATTCATCATATTATTATAACCAATATAGGTAATATAGGTAAGTAGGTGGGTTTCAACAATTAATAATTAATAATTAATAATTACCTCTCCTTGAAAACGGATAGGATTGACTAATCATGAAAATTTTTCTTTATTATCCCCTTAAAAAGGGAGGCGCATACCCACAATTTTTCGGTAAAAAAATATAAAACTGAGGTACAAAATTTCAGACGAGGTGGAAAAAATTGCCTAACTTATATTTTTTCTAAACAATCATTTTCTAGATTAATTTGACCTATAGCGTTTTTATCTGGGATGTGGAGACCAATTGCTATGAAAAAGGTATGGAGGAAATACTAAAGGAGGAAAAAAAGAATTAAATAGTAGCAAAAACAAGGATGTAAGGCGAACGACCGACAAACTATTTTTATTATAAAAATCTCAAATTAGATTTACATCTTAAATAAAAACACTATATATACTTAATGATTACATAATTAAAATTAGATAATATTTTCACAAAATTTTTCTACAGCTATTCCCCTAATAGGAATTGAGGAATAGAAAAGTCATAAAAAATCAGGGAAAAATTTAATTTTTATAATGATTGCTATGTCTAAAATTTATGATTATTCCTGGAGTTTGATTGATTTTGAAAAAAAAATTGAAGTAAAATTTTAGATAAAAAATTTAAACAAAAATTTTGTCAAAGTAAATAAATAAAATTTTAATGACAGTATTGTTTATTTTTCAAACAATACCTGTAGAGGAAATAATTAGTTTTGACCCATTGTTTGTTATCTGACACAATCAGATCAAAGGAGTGTCAATTAGTATGAATGAATGATATATAGCAAGACAAAATCAATAACAAAGGAGGAATTATGCGTGCAGTATTAATGGCAGGAGGTTCCGGAACGCGACTCAGACCACTGACCTGCGATCTTCCAAAACCAATGGTACCAATTTTAAATCGCCCAATAGCCGAACATATTATTAATTTATTAAAAAAACATCAAATTAGGGAAATTATTGCTACTTTACATTATTTGCCTGATGTAATGCGTGAATATTTCCAAGATGGCAGTCAATTTGGAGTACAAATGACTTATGCTATAGAGGAAGAACAACCTCTAGGAACTGCTGGTTGTGTGAAAAATATTGCTGAACTTCTCGATGAAACTTTCTTAGTAATTAGTGGAGATACAATTACAGATTTTGATTTAACTACAGCTATAGAATTTCATAAAAAAAATAATTCAAAAGCAACTTTAGTACTAACTCGCGTACCTAATCCTATTGATTTTGGAGTAGTAATTACAGATGAAAAACAGAGGATAAAAAAGTTTCTAGAAAAACCTTCTAGCAGCGAAATATTTTCTGATACTGTTAATACAGGAACCTATATTTTAGAGCCAGAAATTTTAAACTATCTACCAGATAATCAAGAAAGTGATTTCTCGAAAGAATTATTTCCTTTATTGTTAGATAAAAATGAGCCAATGTATGGCA
>NZ_JAAHGK010001058.1:0-2744 GCF_010672505.1 Okeania sp. SIO2B9
ACACGCGGGGCGAACTCTTCGTCGAAGCGGCGCGGCACACGCCCGCCGAACTGCCGCGCCTGAGCGGTCCGCCCGAGCGTGCCGCGACTTCGGCCGCGCGCTCGGGCGGCCTTAAGAAATATCTATTAGCTGAGTCTTTAATAATAGTTACTGATGATGGAGGAGCAGGTAACTCTCTAGACCAAACTATCTTGAGTTTTCCAATCTTAGCTAAATATACTTTATGCTGACCAACTTTAAAACCTCCTCTTGTAAATCTAGCAGTTTGCTTTGACTTTCTACTTTTAAATTTAGGAGGTTTTACAGGTTTACCTTTTCTCTGGCCTTTAGTCGATTTAAAAAAGTTTTGGTAAGCTTGGTTTAAATCATTCAAAGATTGCTGCAATGGTATATTAGAAACTTCTTTAAGCCACTCTCTATCTTCAGTGTTTTTTGCTTGAGTAATAAACTGTTTTTGCAGTTGTGAGTTAGTGGGTTTCTTACCTCCTGATTTGTATTTTTCTTGACAACAAGCTAGGCTATCATTCCAAACAACACGAACGCAACCAAATAGCTTTGCTAATTGATGCTTTTGTCCCGGTGTTGGATATATGCGATACTTAAATCTAGCTTTCATAATTCGATATTTAAACTAACAGTATTGTAACATATTCATTGAAACACTTAACAACTAAAAAGTCGCCCTAGAAGGGCGAGGCTTGGGACCCAATTTTTCGGTCAAATCAGTATTCTTATTTTTCTGATTTATCCCCAAGTTTTGGCGGTTGATATGTACTGTATTTCTTGCACAGTGGCGAGTATGTTTCCACTTAGGTTTTGGTCCTCTTTTTCCTTTAGATATTCGTGGAATTCCTTGATATAGAGGTATTACCCAAGTTTTGCCATTGATTTTTTTGCTCCTTGAATTCTGCCTTGCTTAAGCAATACCCGAATTCTCTGAGTAGTAATGCTTAAAAGTGTTGCTGCTTCAGTGGTACCAATAAACATAGCTAAAACTATTGCGTGTAAACAAATGGTTATTTTTACTCATTATAACTGTGCGATCGCGAATTAATCTAACACAGGACTTTTTGATTTCTGTTTTCAAAAAAACTTTAGGCTAGTTGGCGTTGCTGATTTGAGGTATGATATCTTGTCCGGATAAGAGGGCGAGCAAAAAACTTTCTCCTTTTACTCGGGGTTTCTTATTCTTTCTTCCTTCCTGACTCCTGAGTTCCCCTCCTGGGAGGGGGAGGGGCGAGGGGTGGGTTGACTCCTGACTCCTAAAGAATCAAAATTAATACCATACACGTGCTTCAGCAACGCCGGCTAGTTCTGCTCCTGGCCTACTTCTGTAAATCTACTTAATATATATTCCTGCTGAGACTGATCAAATACCTGATAAAACTTTTGTAATCTAGTATTTACTGCACCCTGACTAACAACTCTCCCTGACTGTTTTCTCACCAAAGATTTAGCAGTCTCTTGATAATCTTCGAGCATTTTATTATCAAATTCTATACCTATAAATTTGCATAATTCCTTTAAAATAGTAGGTGTATCATCTACCAATTTTTCATACTTCACCAGAATATGATTATCCTTATGTAAATGCTGAGAAGTAATATTTACAGCCTCAATCCATCGATCAATACAATGGTCTATATCAAACCCACCATACCAAAATTTCGGATATTTATTCGACACTTCATAAAGTGAAGCAACTACATCTATTCCATTTCTTTGAATATGAATAAATTTAGCTATAGGAACATTCTTTTCTATGTAGTCAATATGTCGTATATGTTCGGGAGTTTTTTCTAACCAAATACTTTTACCTTCTTCCTCAGCTAGCAGATTCATAATTTTCAGAAATCTGCGAGTATATTGCCTAATAAATAAAGTATTTTTAGGTAAATATTTCAGTAAATCTGGGCGGTTAATTTCATTTTTAAACAAAGTCTCTAACTTAGGTCGTAATCGTCGCGAAGCCATACCAAGTATTCGTCTTTTAGGTTCATTATCTGGTAGTAAATAATGAAAAAATTTTGTTTCTGGTAAAGAGATAATCTCTGGATGTGCTGTCAATAAACTTTGTAAATATGTCGTACCAGAACGGGGACAACCAAAAAGAAATAAAGGTAATTTTAATTTATTGTGCATTTCAATATTATAGCAATTCTCATATTAATGAGGTACAAAATTCGTTTTTGTTAGAGAGTAGAAAGTAGGGGGAAAGAATTGATAATTTATGTGCAATAATTGACTTTATTTTTTATTATCATTTTCTTTGTGGGTTTAATACCCCACCGTCTACACTGTGTTCAAAATTACTTGGGGGAGCGTAGACGCGGAGCGGCCCTTCGTTGACTATCCCCATGTAATTTTCCTCCTGTCTCCTGTCTCCTGTCTCCTGTCTCCTTCTTCAATGGAGATGTCTATTCACGCAACTAGAAGCTGATAGCTGACCGCTGACCGCTGACTGCTATTTCAAAGTAAATCCATAAATAACTGTTTAGCAGTTTTTCCTACCACATCCCAATTTAATCGTTGTTGATATTCTTTAAATGATGACATTGCTAATTTTTGATATCTAGGATAATCACTCATTCGGGAAATTATATAATCACAATATTCTTTAATTTCTGCATCAAAAGCAAAAGTTTTACCATTAATATCTTCTTTAATTACAGTTGGAATACCTGCAAGATTTGTAGTCAAACAAGGCACTCCAAAAGCATTAGCTTCTATCAAAACATTAGGAG
>NZ_JAAHGK010001059.1:0-2742 GCF_010672505.1 Okeania sp. SIO2B9
TGCTTCACCTCGACTTTTTGCCAGTTTTCTGAGGAGATGAAAATTCTACTTCTATATTTCTATATATAGATAGTGAAAAATTTGCCAGAGACTTTTCCAGAATATTTAGTCTATCTAGAGCTAAGTAGAGATTTTCAGCAAGTAGAGCGACCGCCTCTTGACTCTCCTCGACTTTTTAGAAATTTTTCTGAGGAAACGAAAATTTTACTTCTATAATACAGATAGTCAAAAATTTGTCAGAGATTTCCCCAGATATTTGCCCTTTCTAGAGGTAAGTAGAGATTTTCTGAATAACAGAAAACAAAGAACTAGCAAGATTAGTCAGTCAATTTGTAGTAGCTAATAGACTGCCGAAGAAGGAAATATCAGGATTTTTGACATTTTGTTTTTTAGTATGCCACACTAGTTTAGCAATTTTTTCTAAGAATATAAAACCTACAAAGCTATGATCAGACCTGCTTCCCCTAATCCTTCCAATATCGCTGCAGCTTCTTGCGCACCTTCTATACCTTCTCCTGCTAGTTCCCACCAATCAGCTTCTTCAATAATACCAACACTATCCTCTTCTAACTCTTCAACCAAAGGAAATAAATATCGATACGCTAAATAAACAGGATATCCAGGAATAAGAAACGATAAGAAACCGCCAGCGACATTTTCCAGTTCCAGATCGTTGAGTTCCTCATAATCTGTAATAGCATACTCTGATGTGGTCTCGTGCATTTTTTGGTTGGTATTTATGGCAGAATTTTCCATAATTGCTCCTTGAGATTGTTTTTATTTTCTAGGGACAAGTAATTTATTTCTTGCTTGAAAGCATACTTAATTCGAGAGCTTTTGTCAAGGAATTGACCAAAATTTTTTTTTTAATCATCTGCATTTCCAGCCTACTTGGCTTGTTTCTACCTCTTCCTAGCAATCATAAGCTCCACAGAAGTATCGGACTCTCCAAAGTCAGTGGAACAAAGTAAAGAGAAGCAATATAGCGATCGCTATTTCAATCTCTAGATATTGCATCCTTACTCCGCTATGACAGATATTTGATATTTTTTATTTTTTTTTAATCATCTGCATTTCCACTCTACCTGGCCTGTTTCTCCCTCCCCCTGGCAAGAGAGTCCAACACGAGTATCCGATTATCCAAAGCTAGCGGAACAAAGTTAAAGAGAAGCACGATAGCGATCGCTCTGAGTGTATTGGGTTTATCCAATTTGCTACAATTACATTCGTCTTTTGACTTTTAACTTAAAAATTCTTACTTTTGACTTTTGACTTTTGACTTTTGAATTGTTTCACACCAACTGACGACTAACCAATTTCCTAAACAACCCCTCTTGTTCCATCAACTCATCAAAACTCCCCTTTTGCACTACTCGCCCCTGAGACATCACATAAATAACATCTGCATTCCGAATGGTACTCAAACGATGAGCAATAACAACGCGAGTCACATTCAACTGCTCCAAACTCTCAGTCACGATCGCTTGAGTTTTATTATCTAAAGCACTGGTTGCCTCATCAAACAAAAGAATTTTCGGCTCCAATATCAAGGCCCGGGCAATTAACAACCTTTGTCGCTGCCCTACGGAAAGGTTACTACCTCCCTCACTTATCAATGTGTGCATTCCCATAGGCATTTTCTTAATATCATTAGCAAAACCTACTTTCTGAGCTGCTGACCATGCTGCTTGTGGACTTACCAACCCACCACTACTGATATTTTCATATATACTGCCTGCCATTACCTTGCCATTTTGCAGCACTACTCCTAATTGTTGTCTGACTGCTTCTAAGTCTAATTCTGCTAAATTTTTACCATCGTAAAAAATATTTCCGGTTTGTGGTTGCTCGAACCCCAACAATAAACGGAATAAAGTAGACTTACCACTGCCGGAGGGACCGACAATGGCCACAAATTCTCCTGGTTTAACTTCTAAACTAATATTATGGAGTACGGTAGTGACGTTAATTTCTGAAACATTTTTATCGGCAGTTTCTGTTGTTAACTTAGATTTTTGATGATAACTAAAGGTGACATTATCGACAGAAATACTGCCTTGCAATTCTCCGGGGTGAGCTAAGTTAGGATTATATTCAATGGGAGAGTCTAAAATACTTTTTGCTCTTTCCCACAAAGGCACAATACCGATAACATCAGTAATAGTATTGCTCAAGGAAGTTACGCCACTGAGAAACACACCCATGGCGGAATTAAAAGCAATAAATGTACCAATATTTAAACCGGGAGTTCCTGTTTGTTGAGCGGAAATAATAATCTGAATAGTAAACCAATAAATCAACATAGAAGTGAGGAGAGAGGCAATTTCATTAATTACCGAAATAATATCGTTAATCTGAAAAATCCGATTATTAAGTTGAATTTGAGGTTGATATTTTTTACCCCAAACGGCAAAAGCTCTAACTTCCGCAGCAGCAACTCGTAATTTTTGAATGCCGTTTATTAGTTGTACGGTTAAGCCTTGAATTTTCCCACTCAGTTTTTCTTGTTCTCGTTCAAAGCGAATTAATATGATCCCGGAAATTAAGGTGATGAGGAAGGAAATTAAACCAATGATTAGAACAATTAAGGCTAATTTTCGGCTATATAAAAACATTAAACCCAAATTTAAGAGGGAAAATACACCTGTAAAAATCGTGGTAATAACAGCACTATTGATTAAACTACTAATCTGACTAATGGCAGCAATACGAGTTAATAAATCTCCTAAACTAAATTCTCGA
>NZ_JAAHGK010000106.1:0-9919 GCF_010672505.1 Okeania sp. SIO2B9
CCATTAGCTACTGGTATTGTGACTGTGAATGGGGAAGTAGAAAGACCTGGTTATTATCAGGCAAATCAAGTATCTTCTGCTTTACTCGCTGCTGGTGGTGCATCTCTAACTGCTGATCTACGAAGCATTTTAGTACGTAGGAAATTAAGTGATGGTAGTGTCGTTGAAGAAACAATAGACTTATATACTCCCTTGCAAAATTCTACGGAGTTGCCTAATATTCTTCTCAAGGATGGGGATGCTGTAATTGTACCTACATTAAAACCAGGCTCGGATTTTGGTTATGATCGCGATCTAGTGGGGAAATCGACTTTGAGCCAACAGCAGATTACTATTCGTATTTTTAGTAATCCTAACGATGCCCTTGCTACTACTAATCTTCCGAACGGTAGTAGATTAATAGATATTCTCAATGGTATAGAATTAGATTCAGCCAATTTGGAAGAAATTAATTTGATTCGATTTGATCGGGAAACAAGAAAAATAGTTAGACGTGAACTTAATGGTAAAGAAGCAATATTTGGCGATAGTTCTCAAAATATTTTACTTCAGAATGAGGATATAATTGTTATTGATAGAACATGGATAGGTAATATTACCAATTTATTTGAGAAGTATACACTTCCGATCAGAAGTTCCCTGGAATTTCTCCTGTTTTTCCGGGCTTTGGAACAAGATACTTCTAATGTGTTCTTCGGTGGAGGTAATGGTAATAATGGGAATAGAAACAGGAATAATAATTAATCATAATCAATAATTGATGAGAATTAGGCAGAGGAAAACAATAGAATAACTAGCTAATATCGAATAAAATGTTAAACAGAACCAAGACTAAAAAAATCATTTCTAAATATATTAATAAATACTAGATTATGGCTATACCAATTATTAAACGCTATTTGATGGCTTTAGGACTATACAAGTGGGTAGGAGTAGCAACTTTCACTGTAGCAGTAGGTGTTTCAGGAATAATTGCTTTGCAGCCAAATCCAGAAACAAAAAGTACAATTCTAGGTACATTGAGGAAAATTAGTCCTGTTTTACTATTTTCTGAGACTGCTGCTCAAATCCAACAAAACGCTCAAGCAGTTACTCCAGAAATACTACTGAATGATGAAGTTAGACAGGCAGTAGCAGAAAAAGTATTGGTAGATCCAAGGAAACTCAAAGGAGCAACATTTGTTTTACAAGAAGAGATCTTCTATTTATCTTATGAAGATACAGATAAAGAAAAAGCTGTAGAAATAGTAGATGCTCTTATGGAACAAATAGTGGAGCAAAGCCGAAAAATTAATACTACATCTCAAAGAGCAATTATTGATGAAGTCAGAAAACGTTTACCCGCAGCAGTTGAAGAATTGAGAAAAGCTCAACAACAGCAACAGAAATTTGAGAGAGAAGAGGAAGCATTACTGATTACAGCAAGGGCAGTAGCTTTACCAGGGGCGATCGCAGGTAGCCGACAACAACAAACTCAGATTAAACTTGAGTTAGATGGGGTAGAAGCTCAGATTAAGAGTTTAGAAGAGCAGTTAGGGTTAACTGCAGATCAAGCTTATGTAGCACGGGCACTCGCTGCTGATCCAATTATAGCAAATCTCCGAGTGCAGTTGTATCAAGTAGAAAATCAGTTAGATAAGTTATTATTAGATTTTACAGAAGAATATCCACCTGTAGTTGAGTTGCGTAGGCAAAAACAAGTTGCAGAACAACAACTACAGCAACGTGCAGCAGAAGTTTTAGGGGGTAATGGCATAGCAGCACCATTGAGAAAGGTAGAGCAAATTCGAGTAGATGCTTCTTTAGACCCCACAAGACAACAGTTAGCAGAAGCCTTAATAGCTCTGAAAACTCAGCAGGAGCAACTACAAAGACAACTAGAAACAACAATTCAAACTGAGCAAGAATTGCTAGCTGAGTATGCGACTATTCCGAATAAGCAATTAAAATTAACTCAGTTGCAAGAAGAAGTTGCCATCAAAAAGTCTCGTTTGGATAAGATGCGAGCAACTTTAGAAGATGCTGAAGCCGCTGAGGCAGAGATAATTAGCAGTCTAGCTATTGCTGAGAAAGCTGCTGTTTTCAAGGAGGGTGAACCAGGAGGAGAAAAAAGTATGCCTTTGATGTTGGCAATAGGGGGACTAGCAGGCATAGTTGTTGGTGGAGGCTTAATTTTTGTTTTGGGAATGCTTTCTGGCAAGTTCTATTCTTGGGAAGAAATTCAAACAGCATTGAAAGAAAAAGATGTACCATTGTTGGGTTTGTTGCCAGATGTAATATTTTTTGACCATATGGATGCAGAGGAAATGCCTTTATTAGTTGAGCATAATTCTCCTTATCTTGAATCTTATGAAAAGTTACGGACAAAATTACAACGTCAAGGAACTAAACCTGTGAAAGTTGTGCTGTTGAGCAGTGGAGAAAAAGGGGAGGGTAAAACATTTTGTGCTTATAATTTAGCGATCGCTGCTGCACGAGCAGGTCGGCGGACACTTTTAATTGAGACAGACTTAAGAACTCCTTCAAAAGTTCAATCTCTTAAAATTGTTCCCGAACCACAAAGAACTTTTGAACCGCTTCGTTATTACAGTGATATCAGTAATTGTATCAAACAAGTTCCAGAGGTAGAAAATTTCTATATCATCCCTAGTCCCGGTCCTGTGAAACAAGCAGGAGGTATTATTGAATCAAGTGAGATGAAAAGGTTACTTTCAGATTCGCGACATCGTTTTGATTTTGTTATCCTTGACTCTCCTTGCATAAGTAAAAACAATGATGCTTTGATCTTAGAACCTTATACTGATGGCATGATTATTGTAACTAGGCCAAATTTCACTATGTCAGGTGTACTAACAGAGGTCATAGAACAGTTAACAGGTGATGATGAAGAAGAATCTGATAAATATATTCCTAAGCTTTTGGGGGTTGTGGTCAACGCTGCTGATATTCCAATGGAATATCCATTGGAACAATTTGATGATTTGGATATACCCGAACCACAGCTCGCTGACTCACGGAGAATATCTAGTCTGAACACTGGAGTGGGAACATTGACACAGGTTCGCGATCGATAACGACTTTATTTACTCTCTTTCCTGCGCTTCTTTCGCTATGAAGCGGCTTTGTTCCATGAAATTGGCGATCGCAAGCCAACGCTGTTGTTGAAGTTAACTAGATTTCAACTTTGTAGCTCTTAGACTTACCTTTTTAAATCATACGGTTAAGCATGACACATTTTACTAATAAAATCATGTCCGCACTTTATCATTTGTGTAAAACCAAGGGTTAATATCTACAGGAAATTTACGTTTTTTCAAGCTTTTAAGCCTTCTTCCCTCTCTCCTAGATAACTAAAACCTTCCTCCTTCTTCCTTCTTCCTTACCTTCACGCTTACAATACCGATGCTACCGGATATGATATAAATCTAGTTCCATCAAGGTAAATATAGATTCCAAAAAGCCCTCTGTTTGTCGTCCTGGCATACTATAAATGGCGTTGTCAGAAAAGAAGATGATTGAGAGAATGACCAGCGTCTAGAGTTCAAGGAGAGATGTCATAGATGGTCATAGAGCATGTAAGCAAAATTATATCTGTGTCAAGTGTGGCCGTCAGTTGCTCACAGAATATCAACATAGAGGATACAGTGATGATCTCAAGCGCAACTGCTGGAAAATGTATGTTAATGGAATGGGTTTTCGTGCCATAGAGAGAATTACAGGAGTTTCACGCACAACGATTATGGACGGGGTTAAACTCGTGGGAACACTTCTACCAGATGCTTACGAGCGCAGAAACTATCCCAGAGGTAGGAGAATTGGAGCAACTGGAAACCTTTGTTGGAAAAAAAAATCAAATCTGGCAGAGGAGCTGCTGTAGAGCATTTTCCCACCGGGATTTTAGGTTGGGTAGTAGGTAGGGTTTGCGCTCATAAAGTCTGTTGGTGGGGGTAGGAGACAGGAGACAGGAGACAGGAGACAGGAGAAATGGGGATGAGCGAGGAGGTAGTAGTAAAAATTGTCCCTTTATTTTTCTGCCATAATCATCCCAAAATACTAGCATGCATGAGCTCCCTAGACCGAAAAGCTTGCACTTTGTTAAAGACAAAAAAAGGCAGCAAACCAATATCAGTCAATGCTTTGATATTTAATCAGCAAGCCCTAGGTAACCATAGTGCAGAAACATTTATGGTACTATGGCAGACTATTTCCTGGTGGCAATGTTACTTTTGGGTGAGGGATGGTAATCCAGTTTATCGCAAATGTATTCCAGCAGGAGATCAGATTGTCAGCAAGACTTACATGACTGGTGTAGAGGGAGAAAATACACCTTTACGTCATTACTGAGCTATGTTAGATGGCAAAACCTTGTGCTATTCCAAGTCTGTTGAAATGTTAAAGCACTCAATTGACTACTGATTCATTACCTTAAGTTGAAAGAAATCCCTGTTCCCACCCTGTCCCTATAATTCATCCTTTAATCTGACAACGCCCTATAAATAGATTGTAGTGTCACCATTAATTCAATTGCCACATTCATTACTGTATAACTATATACATTTAGATGCTCCTCTAAGCCCAGTCTTCCTTTGATTCAACCATTGCCCTATTACCTCTGGAGATAACCAAAATGTCAAACTCCCCCTCTGTTTTAAGTACACATCATATTCATACCAGTTGCTGAGGAGGTACTTTAGACTGAAACTTGGACTTGGAATTACTCATGTCTACGTTGATGTAGGTTTTTTGTGCCACGCACTGTTATTTTTACCCTATTTCCTTTCTTTGTGCAACAAAGCCCTATGAAGCTTTAAGTATTTATTCTGGCGAGGAAAATAATCCTAATAAAGGACCTAGAATAGCTCCAAAGACAAAGCCTCCAGCATGAGCCCAATAAGCTATACCACCTGCTTCCATGCCAATATTGGCTGGTGCATTAAGACTAGCAACACCATAAAATGCTTGCTGCAAAAACCAAAAACCTAGGAAAAAAAATGCTGGAATACGAACGGTGGTAATAAAAAATCCTATGGGTAATAATGTGAGAACCTTAGCTTTGGGAAATCTGAGAATATATGCTCCCATAACACCAGCGATCGCTCCACTTGCACCCAAGGTGGGAATAGCTGAACCGGATGAGAAAAACCACTGGGATAAAGATGCTAGTACACCACAAGCGAGATAAAAAATTAAAAATTTCACATGACCTAAACAGTCTTCTACATTATTGCCAAAAATCCAGAGGAATAGCATATTTCCACCCAAATGCAACCATCCTCCATGTAGAAACTGAGAACTGAATAAAGTTACCCACTCAGGAAATTGGGAAGTTGGCAGTGGAACTGAACAAGTATTGCTGAGTTGACAAGGAACTACAGCCCAAGAATAAAAAAACTGCCTAAGTTGAATATCTGACAAACTAATCTCGTACAAAAATAATAGGACATTAGCTACAATTAAGCCGTATACTACAAAGGCTGTTTTGCTAGTAGGGTTTTCGTCGTTTAGTGGAACCACAGTTATCTTTCCTGTTTTGCAACTTGTTAACTAATAATAGTCGTGTCTATACCACTATGTTCTTCTTTCCTACTTCTATATATCAGGACTTACCTAGAGCTACTGTATCTGATAGGGGTGAACGGCCGTTCCCATCTACAGATGGTGTATGATTTGATATTTTGCGCAAGTCCTGTATATTTTAATTTTCTTGAAACTTTTTAGATAGAAGTTAAAAGTATTTACAATTATTAGACATCTCCAATAATAAAAAATAAAATCAATTATCCCACATAAATTATCAATTATTTCCCCTTACTCCCTACTCTCTACCCCCTTTTCTGGAGATTTCTATTTGAATTGAAATTAATACACCACTTTTTCTTCTCAACTATCAATTGTTGAGTCTTACAATCTACATCCTAGGCTATAAGTTGTAAATAAACGAGGGCGAAGCGCTATAGTGATTTAAGGAGGGTGTTTTTTAATTTGTCAGTAAGGATATTAGTCTGAAGTTTTCTAGAACGATGTCAATTTTGTTCAACCCCTTGTGCTCCCCAAGCAGGAGCTTTTTGTGCAGCTCTCAAAATAAATGCGCCCATCTGTTCTACTTCAGCTTGGGACATCCAGTTTTCGGTAACTTGACGACAAAAATAAGTATAATCACTACCGTCATATATCATAGGGTCTCTGAAGAAAGCAACTAAATTATTAATATTATCTCGTGGTGGTGTTGCTCCTTCTAAGTTTTTGAGGGATAGAGATATTGGAGGGTTGACTAAATTTGCTCCTCCTACATGACAGTTAAGGCAATTTTTGGCAAAAATCTGTTTGCCTGTGGATAAATCTTCAGCAGAAAATTTCTTTGTTTCTCCTTGTTCATTCAGTTTAATTTCTACTGGTTGTTTAGCGTCTAAATATCTTTTTACATAGGAATCTACAGCAGCTTCGGCTGATTGAGTATCAACAATTATTACTTGAATAATAATTAATATAGCTAGCAGAAAACGAATCAGTAATGATTTATTTAACATACTATTTTTCTAACTTTAATTAAGTACAAATCTAGAATAAAAAATAATCGATTTTAGATTAGGGTTTAATGAAGAAAAAAACAATTTTTTTGTCTCCCATCAAAAAACCAATAATCTAAAATCATTAGTCAATATTTCAAAGAAAAAGGAATTTTAACGGAAGATTTTGCCGCCGCCCCATTGTTTGCCTAAAACTTTAGGCTGTACGAGAATATAACCAGCGATCGCATATAAATCATCCTCTGTGAGATTTCTCATTTCTGGATAAATATCGGCACTCTTTATGCTGGGGTGAAACTCAAATATCTCAACCTCCCCATCATAGGTAGTAGGATTTATCATGTAGTCTATGAGACCTTCTATGTTATCTCGTGGCGGATAGGCCAAAGCTAAAGCTTCTGGACCAAGGCCAATATCAGGATTAGTTTTGGTTATCCCTCCGACATGGCACTGGGAGCAAACATTATTAAATTCGCGCTTGCCTCTGATGTATTCCTTAATACTCAGTACAACTTTTTCACCTTCATCATTCAGAGGTAGAGTCCGGTCGTTATCTGTTAATTCGGCGGCTGTGGCTATGTTAACGAACGTTTGAAACGTCAGAAATACAATGGCAACTACAGCTATGAAAAATTTTTTCAACATTCTTCTCCTTAAAACTGGCAAGTTAATCAACTAACACAGATACATTTATTACTTCAGATTTACTGAACTTTGATCTAATTTTTATTTATCAGTGGTCATGTGTCAATTCGTCAAGTATTTATCAACTCCGATCAAGAATTAGATTTTTGTTCTTGGGCTAATAAATGAGACATGATTGCTTTAGCATCCTCTAAGGCCAAACGGGTCTGAGAGTGTTTATAAGAAATTCCCATTTGGTCACAAAGACGAAGTACCTCGTCTACATGGACATTAAAATCTTCTGCTATTTCCTGGATTGATATATCTGCGAAACCCATAACATTTCTTCAATTCATAAATAATTAAAAAAAATCCCTTGAAGCACTCAAAATCTAATTCTGAGGCATAGTTTGAATTTTATTGTCATTTGTAATGGAATTATGTTGTTCTGCCTGAAAGGGTAAATGGCAGTATGGCCCTGCTTCTAATGACTTAGTAGAAGTAGGAGCAGCAGGATGAATTTTATGAAGGCGAATTAACTGAGCCAGAGTTTTCTTTAACTGAGTACGAGGTACTATTATGTCTATAAAACCATGTGCCAATAGATATTCAGAGGTTTGAAAGTTTTCAGGTAGCTTTTCACGGACAGTTTGTTCAATAACTCGTCGTCCCGCAAAACCTATTGTTGCCTTTGGTTCAGCGATAATAATATCTCCAAGCATGGCAAAACTTGCAGTAACGCCACCTGTAGTTGGATGGGTTAAAACTGGAATATATAGCAGTTTCTCTTCTCGATGACATTCTAAGGCACCAGATATTTTGGCCATTTGCATCAGGCTCAACATTCCCTCTTGCATTCTGGCCCCACCGGAAGCACAAATAATTACTACGGGTAAACGCTCTTTAGTCGCCTGTTCAATTAACCTAGTCAGTTTTTCTCCAACAACTGACCCCATACTTCCTCCCATAAATTGGAAGTCCATCACTCCCAAAGCTACGGGTTCAGCTTCGATGTTGCCGATACCTGTTTGTACAGCATCTAAAAGTCCTGTTTTTCTTTGATATCCTTGGAGGCGATCGCTGTATGCTTTGCGATCGCGAAATTTTAAAGGGTCTGTCCCTCTAATTTTTTCGTTAATTGCCATCCATGTGTTACTATCTATCAAATGCTGAATCCGCTCATTGCCGGATATTTTCATGTGGTATCCACATTCGAGACAAACCATTTGATTAGCTTGGAGGTCTTTTGTGTAAGTTAAAGCACCACAAGCTTCACATTTGATCCAAAGTCCATCAGCAATTTCTCGTTCAGGTCTCTGTTGAGAGTTCTGGGCTGATTTTTGACGATTTGCAAACCAATCAAATAGAGACATTAAAATAAATTAGAGTTAATTATTAAGTGATTAAATTTTTGCTAAAGCGTTGTGTTTTTCACCTATTCAGGTTAATAAGTATACAATATAGAGCTATGACTATCAGCTAATACAAAATAAACTAAGGTCGTTTTAATTCAAAAAAATTCTGTCATAGTTTAAAAAGTTTGGCTTTAAATTCTGGTTATTCTACTTAATTTTTGTCTGCTTAGAAAAGTTTTAGCCCTAAATATCTATACTTTACATCTCCTGAGTAATACACTCTATCTAAGAGTAATTGACTTCATCCAGAAAAATTAGGATGAGAATCCAGGGAAAAATAGATTGAAGTAGGTTGATAATATACCATCACCCCACATAACAGTCAAACCTGCTCCCATTGCTAAAAAAGGCCCGAATGGCATTGGTTGTTTTCGGTCTAGCCAACCTAAAGCGATCGCTCCTCCACCTACAAATGCTCCCATAGTACAGGCGAGAAAACAAGTTAATAGTAGATATTTCCAACCTAACCAAGCTCCGATCATGGCTGCTAATTTGGCATCTCCTCCACCCATAACTGTTTGCCCGAAAGCTATTGAACCGAATATAGAGATTAAGTCAAACAACCATAAACCCAGGACTGCGCCGATAATACCAACCATTAAAAAATTGATTAGATTATTTTCTTGAATATTTGTCTCTAATATGGTAAGCAACTGGAAGCCTAAACCTAAGACTAATCCAGATTGTGTGAGAGGATTGGGTAAAGTCATGGTGTCTAGGTCAATCATAGATAGAGCTAGTAGCCAACTAAAAAAAGTCCAATAACCTAAGGTGGGAATTGTAGTTCCAAATTTCCAGAAAACGAGCAAAAATAAGAAACTTGTAATGACTTCTACTAAGGGATAGCGGATAGAAATTGGACTGTCACAGTGGCCACAACGTCCACATAACCATAACCAAGCAAATATTGGGATATTTTCCCAGGGTTTTAATTTACTTTGACAACGGGGGCAGTGAGAGGGAGGCAAGAGTATAGATAATTTAGAAGGTATGCGATAAATGACGACGTTGAGAAAGCTGCCAATGGATGCACCAAGGGCAAATACAATTAGGGTAAGAGGCCATATTCTCAGTAAGTCCATATTCGGTTAATAAATTTTTGATTCAATTAGTTCTACAGGGACGAAAAATTCACCTGGTAATAAAATTGGCTGATGGGAGAATATTAGACTAGCTCTGTAACTTACAGGACTAATGGCTACACCAAAGGGATGTCTTAGCAGATCAGGATGAGTTTCCAGATAAGTGCGATAGAGTAGTTTAGCCAATTTCTGTAGGGACGGGGGAAGTAATAAAGCAATAGTTGGATCTAAGTATTTTACTGGTCTTTTTTGTGTAGCTTTTACCACGAGA
>NZ_JAAHGK010001060.1:0-2739 GCF_010672505.1 Okeania sp. SIO2B9
GTTCAATACCCACCCCCATCCCCTCCTGGGAGGGGATGGGGGTGGGTATTGAACCATCTAAAGTGTTTGCGTAGCATTCCGTAGGAAAACTATCATCTTTGCCTTTTTTCTTGAATTTAGGCTAACCAGAGACTTTCTTAAAGTAACGCTTCCAAGCTGATGACAAATATTTCAAAGCATATTGAGGTGCTGTTTTAGACACTTCGTAGTACCAATAGTTTTGAGGTTTAACCATTGCTACCAAAAGCAAAGGCCAAGTCAATAGCAGTAGGAAATTTAATTTTGCTATCAGGATTAATAGAATTGTGATTAAGGATGTTTCTAGTCAGCCATAATCCACAATTACAGGCATGACGACCCACACCAGCGTGTTGGGCAAGTAATGTTTTTTGTTGATTTGTGGGTTGCTACTCAGTTTTGAATCCTAGTAGCATAAAACAGATAATCGGAGACTATTATAGATAATACCAGATTATAGGTAACAGTTACAAGTCCTTATCAACTCAATGACTAATCAGATAGTGATTAAGTTGAGTAGCTGCCATCTTTTTATCTCTCTTTTTGCCCCATATTTGCATGGATTATTGCACCATTAATAACTGGGTTAGTCGCTGCAAAATAAATGGTTTGTGCAATCTCTGAAGCTTCGATTAAACGATTTTGAGCATTCATAGTTTTTATCTGCTCAATAATTGTCTCATCATGATTAAGATGATTTCGTAACATTGGGGTATCGGTAAAACCAGGACAAACACAAGCTGTATGAATACCTCGATCTATTAAATCCTGACAAGTGGCTCGCATTAACCCCACTGCTGCGTGTTTAGAAGTGACATAACTAAAGGCACCAGGCACCGCCTTTTCTGAGAGAGTGGAACCCACATAAATAATAGCAGACCCCTTTGACATTTTTGGCATGACTATCTGATTCAATATAGTTGGAGCAACCATATTAATTTCCAAGATATCTCGTAAATTATTGGCTTGAATATTTTCTACATTATCCTTATCTAAGCGGGCAGCATTGTGAACTAAAATCACCCTTTCAGAATATTCTAATTTAGGTAGTAACTCTTGTTTCAAATTTTCCTCAAAACCTTTTGCAGCTAAATCTATCTGAATATTAACTACATCTGGCAACGGACATAAATTTCTAGAAAGGTTAATAACCTGAAATTCCTGTTCCAGAAATAGTTTAGCTGTTGCCAATCCTATGCCACGACTTCCACCAGTTATAACCAAATATTTTTTGCTCATTTTTTACTCCAAAAACTGCTACCTGACTGACCAGGACCAGAGAATATTTTAACTTCTATTGTTTGAATCAAATGCTCTTGATTTTCTTGTACATTAACAAGTAATTGTTGCAAAAACCAATGAGAAAGCTCCTCTACAGTAATATTTCGCACCGGAAGCAACTTTACATCTCGTTTAAGAAATGGTATTTTCTCTTTACCACCATTGAACAAAGCATAGATATATTCATCGAATTCTTCTATTTTGAGATAAGGATTTTTTAATGGCAGTAGAAAAACTTCATCAAGAAATTGACAAATATTAAGGATAATTTCTTTGTAAATACCATAGTCAAAGGTCATGCCATTGTTTGTCACTTCAGCCTCGAACATGACATATACAGAAAAACTATGACCGTGCAGATTTTCTCTTTCACTATCTGAAAATATAGTGAAGTGACCTGCTGAAAAGTTCATTGCTTGCTTAAATAATTCAATTTTAGTCAGTCGTTTTTTCATAGAAAATGCACAGTTATATAAATCCTAAAAGAAATAGGAATGAAGAAAATACAGGAAATTAAATAGTCATTGGGGAATCAACATAAATATTTGGTTCTTGTAGATAAAATTCAATGCCAAAATTTTTCAGCTCCTTAGAAATATTTTGATTAGCAACTTCCAAAAGTCGCTTTCTTAATTGGATAGAATTTTCACTAGAACCGAGAATAAAGAAAGTTATCCTCGCCCGACATTTATCTGTATGTTCATGGTCAAATACTGCTATTTTTGTACTTCCTGGGTCAATACCAAATACTGAATCTGTACTATTTTTAACCACTTGCTGAACTAGAGCTTTTTCTCGTTCTATCAGTTTCTTGGTAAAGTCTAAATATAATAAAACCATCACTTTTTTACCACGGGTAATATTCTCAATTCCTGCATTGGCTAATTGGTTATTAGGAACAATATATAGTGTACCCGTGGCGGCTTTCCTAATTTTTGTAGACCGCAAACCAATAGATTCTACTCTGCCATACATCTCACCTTCTCCTAATGAGCAACGAATATAATCTCCAGGAATAAAAGGACGGTCTAAATACAATACAACAGTACCAAACAATTGCTCCAAAGTTTTGGAAGCAGCAAAACTAATAGCGACACCACCAATAGATACTCCAGCTAACAAACCTGTTAATGGAAATCTTTGACTTTGAGCATAACCTATTGTGGCAATAAATCCGATTACTACATTTACTATAGTCTCAAATACTAAGAGTAACTCATCAGCTTCTAAGCCAGATTTACGAATAATTTCAATGCCATATATCCTGAGTACTTGCTGAAATAAACGGGAAGCTAACCAGGCAATACTAATCACTACAACAAGAACTATTAAAGGATTAAAGAAATTGTATAATGCTTTGTATTCTTCTAACCAAACTGAGGATAGAGAAATTAATATAAATGTTCCTGCAACTTGGAAAGGTTTTGTCAGTGGACTAAT
>NZ_JAAHGK010001061.1:0-2737 GCF_010672505.1 Okeania sp. SIO2B9
AATGATTTGATATTTTTGATAGAATTGGATTGTGGATTAATCAATTGCTAGAATGATTAATTAATGGTTATTTTTAGTCAAAATCTAAACCAATTTTTGGCAATATCATTCCATAATGTGCAACCCCTATTATTTTTGATTAAACTAGAATTTACGCAAAATCAGAGCGTTATACGCACTTCTGTGATATAATGTGCGTTGCAAAACAGCCTGTAAGTATGTCTATCCGTAAGTCATGATGATATCATTTCTCTCATTACCCCTCAGAACTAATCAACTCCCGATACACTCCCTCTTCCTGCAACATTTCCTCATGAGTACCGCGCTGCACCACCTCGCCATTTTCCAAGACAATAATCTCATCGCAATCACGAATGGTACTCAACCGATGCGCCACAATAATACAACTACACCCCCGACTCTGCAAATTATCAACAATCATTTTCTCTGTTTCCGCATCCAAAGCACTCGTTGCCTCATCCATTACTAATATTGTGGGATTATTTACCAAAGCACGAGCAATTTCTAACCTCTGTCTTTGACCCCCACTTAAGTTTGCTCCTCCCTCCAATAACTCACCATCGTATCCACCAGGAAATGCCATCACTGCTTCATGGATAACGGCATCTTGACAAGCTTTCATCAGTTGAGTCGTTGATATTGTCGGGTTCCACAAAGTTAAATTATCGCGCACCGTGCCACCAAATAAAAATATTTCTTGTTCCACCATCGACAGAGAATGAGTTAATACTGTGGGCGAAATATTCTCTCTGGGAACACCATCAAACAAAATTTCTCCCTCCCACGGTTGATACAAACCACAGATTAATTTGGCGATCGTCGATTTTCCCGAACCACTACCACCAACTAATGCTATCTTTTGCCCTGGTTGCAACGACAAATTCAAATCTATGACTAAAGGTGGATCTACCCGTGAATAGCCAAATGTAATATTCCTTAATTCTACATAACCCTTGAGTTTTGAGTCTTCAAATACTTGCTCTTTTTCCCCTTCAGCTTTTTCCCCTTCAGCTTCTTCCTGGGTCTCATTACTCAATACATCATCAAGTCGATTCAAATCTCCTTCTAATTCCTGGAGAGTGCTGCTAAAACCAACCAAAGTATTTACAGGTTCCTGAAAATTTAACATCAAACTCTGAAATGCTACCAACATTCCAATACTCAGTTCCCCTTCCATGACTCGCAAACCACCTACGACTAATACCAATACTGATGTTAGGGATGATAAAAATGTTGGTAAAATCTCTAAAGCTTGATTTGTCACTTCCAACTGTTGTTGAGTATTCACAGTTTTCGCATAATATCCAGACCACCGAGAAAAAAAGTCTGACTCCAGCGCCGATGCTTTTAGGGTTTCCATACTTTGCAACCCCGCAATACTTGCCCCCGCAAGTTTACCTTCGTCTTGTACTAACCGCATATTGGCATCTACCCGTTGCCGAGATACCCACTGCAAGGCTAAGATATTTACCGCAGCAAAGCTAATTCCGATTAAAGTTAGTACGTGGTCGTAGGCAAACATCACCAACCCATAAAATACTATCATCACTGTATCAATAACTGTAGTTGCTAACTGACCGGAAAGCACCTGGGCAACTTCATTATTGATATTGACGCGATCGCTAATTTCTCCAGCATATCTTTGGGCATAAAATCCTACTGGTAGTCGCAGAACATGCCACATAAACTGACTAGACATGCCTACAGATAATTTAATCATTAATTTTCTCAGGTAGCGTAGTCGCAATAAAGTCAGTAAAGTTTGTAATATCATGGCGATCGTCATTCCCAAAACTAGGGGACGCAACCAGTTAGTACGATTTTCCACAAGAATATTATCAACAAATATCTGGCTAAATACTGGTACTGTCAAACCGGGAATTACTAGCAGAAAGCCTGCTATTATACAATAAATTATTGCGCCTAAAGATGGTCGGAGTCTTTGATATAATAATGGGATGATGCTTGGTTTACGACCACTTTTTTCAAATTCATCTCCGGGTTCGATAGTGAGGATAACTCCGGTAAAGCCTTCATCAAATTCATCCCAGGAAACTTTGCGAGGTCCGGTAGCAGGGTCGTTGAGGAAAACTTGATGTTTGTTAAATCCTTCTACGACTAAGAAATGATTAAATTCCCAAAATACAATGTAGGGGGGAGATATTTCGTCAAGTTGATCGAGGGTTTCTGCTTTGAAACCATTTGCTTCCATTCCGTAATTTCTGGCAGCACCAACTATTTTAGATGCTTTGCTGCCATCGCGGGAAACTCCACATTCTTGTCGGAGTTTGGCAAGAGGTACAATGCGACCGTGGTAAGCGAGGATGATACTGAGGGCAGCAGCACCACATTCAACGGCTTCCATCTGAATAATTGTAGGGGTTTTGACTCTTTTTTTTTCATTTGACTTAGAAAGAAGAAGTAATATTATGTCCGGTTGAATAGTTATAAATAATGAGGGATCACTCAGGAGTCAGGAGTCAACCCACCCCTCGCCCCTCCCCCTCCCAGGAGGGTAACTCAGGAGTTAGGAGGGAAGAGTAGAAGAAAGTTTTTTGATTACTAATTATCCGTTAGCGCAGCTCCCCTGGAAGGGGGCACATGATATAAGGGTAGTCCTAAAGATGTCAGGATATTAGTTCTTACATCCCTTTAATGATCGGAAGGTAGACTAGAAAAATTATTACTTGTTTACCACTACCGATATAAGAAGCAG
>NZ_JAAHGK010001062.1:0-2736 GCF_010672505.1 Okeania sp. SIO2B9
TTATAGTCTATAAATCATCATAATTTAACTGAGACGAAAGCCAAATTTAATTGAATAAATCAAGCATAAATATTTGATGAAGTCAGATAATTAGGGTTTGCGCTCAAAAGTCTTATGGGTGAGGGTAGGAGACAGGAGACAGGAGACAGGAGACAGGAGAAAAGGGAATTTAGAGGAGGTAGCAGTAAGAATTGTCCTTTGATTTTTCTGCCTAACTATGCGCCTAAAATACGCTCCTTTTTGAGCATGAAGAGCTGAAAACCAGGCACTTTTTTCGACCCCAAAAAGGCGAAAACCTTTATCTGTAAATACTTTTAGATTTAATCAGCAAGCCCTAATTAGTCAGGGTCATTGCCTACTGACTAATGTACGTCGCCAATCCGACTGCTCCCCTAAATGACTACTGACTACTTACCATTTATACTAAGTTTTGAAGTGCGGAATGTAGGTTAAAAAATTTAGACAAAATAGATGGTAAAATCTGAATCAAAAAGTCTCAATAAAGTGATGGTTAAAATTCAAAAAAAATTGTAAATAGAGGTAAGTAAAGATACAATAAAAAGAATTATCAAAAAGCTGAATATGAAATGGAAAATAATTAAGATAGGAATAAGTAAGACTCCTAATGAATAGGAATAATCAGAAAGAATAACTTTGAAAAGTTGCTAAAGCAAAAGAATTAATTTCCTAAGATTAATGAAATTCAAGGCATCAGGGAAAAAGGGAAGATATGATTTAACGCAAAATAAATAAAGTGCGCCTATACTAAAAATTAGTATCAAGAAAAGAATGCAATGATTGGTCCTAGCTCTGATGGTTTATCTTATTCATTAGATAACAATCCTAATAACTTTATTGTACCCCTAAATTTACTGACTCCATACCCAGAAGGTCTAAAAGCTCTAGATGGTAATGATACAGTAATAGGCTCATCAAATCCTGAACTAATTAATGGTAATAAAGGCAACGACAACCTATTTGGTGGAGAGGGTTCTGATACTTTACGAGGAGGTAGAGATAATGATTTGATTTATGCTGACCAAGGTAGCGATCAAATTTTTGGAGATTTAGGCAACGATACAATTTATGGAGATTTAGGCAACGATACAATTTTTGGAGGTAAAGAAAATGATCTTTTATTAGGTGAAGATGGTAACGATCTAATTGCTGGAGATTTAGGAAGAGATACATTAATTGGAGGAGCAGGCAATGACACATTTGTGCTACGAGAACCTCAAAATAATAGTATAGATACGGCAGATATTATTGATGATTTTGATGCTAATTTTGACAGAATAAAAATACCAGAAAACTTAACAGAAAATGACATCTTATTAACGGCAGATTCTTTATCGGGGGATACATTAATTCAGGTTCAGACAAATGGTTTAATTTTAGCAAGAATTAAAGCAATATCTGACACACAACTTGTTGAAAGTCGCTTGATTTTTGATAATACTATAAGTATAAATGAAGTTCCACAAACAGCTAGTTCTATACAGTCAAGCTTGAACAGTACTTTTGGATATGGTTTAGTTGATGCCTCAGCAGCAGTGGCCAGTGCTACTGGAGCTGCCCCTTTTCCAGATATTCCAGATATCGGCGGAAATCAGTGGGGACTAGATTTAGTCAAAGCACCAGAAGTTTGGAATCAAGGTTTTCAGGGAGAAGGTATTGTGGTAGCTGTCATTGATAGTGGTGTAGATAGTACCCATCCTGAATTAACAGGCCAAATGTGGAGCAATAGCGGTGAAATTCCCAATAATGGTATTGACGATGATGACAATGGTTATATAGATGATACCTGGGGTTGGGATTTTGTAAGTAATGATAGTGACCCAATGGATGAAGAAAGTCATGGAACTCATATCGCAGGTACAATTGCTGCAAAGAGAGATGGAGTAGGAACAACTGGAGTAGCTCCAAATGCTAAAATTATGTCTCTCCGGGTACTAAATGATGAAGGGGTGGGTAAGGTTAGCGACGGAATATCAGCCATTCTCTATGCTGTTAACAATGGAGCAGATGTAATTAACTTTAGTTCTGGTGGGAGAAATTTAGTCCCCAGCGAACTCGATGCTATTCGTTATGCTGCTGATAGAGGTGTTGTATTTGTTTCTGCTGCGGGTAATGGTAGTTCAAGCAGTCCTGATTATCCAGCAAGATTAGCTAATGAATATGGAATTGCAGTTGGATCAGTAGATCGAAATGCCAAGTTTTCTTCTTTTTCTAATAAAGCTGGTAGCGAACTGGATTATGTCGTGGCCCCAGGAGGGGATGGTTTTCCTGAAGATGCAGGAGATATTTATGGACCTGTAGCTCCTTCAATAACAGGTAATTTATATAGTTTCTTTGCTGGTACTTCTATGGCAACACCCCATGTTGCAGGTGTCGCAGCTTTAATTAAACAAGCTAATCCTAGTTTATCTGCTGAGGCAATTGAGAATATAATTATTGAGACTGCTAATTCTACTACTGTTAGTGTTTAACCTATGCCAGATGTAGAATATCACACTATAGCACTACGCAAATAGGGCGCGGAGATTCTTCTATTTCCTATAGGTACTTTGATATTTTTGAGGGTAAAAATAGCTCAAACCCTTACAGGACAAAGGAAATACATCAATAGGCTCAAAATTCCTCTTTCGGTAGCATGACCGAGGAAAACCTAGATAGATCGACAAATAAGCTAATTTGACGTTAAATTCTTGCTACGTAAGTTTTTGAGGCTATTTT
>NZ_JAAHGK010001063.1:0-2734 GCF_010672505.1 Okeania sp. SIO2B9
TTTTTCCCCTCCAGAAAGTTTATATACAGGAGCATATTGTTGATTACCAGGAAACAGAAATTTTTCCAACATTTGAGACGCACTAATTTGAGTACCATCAGCAGTTTCCACATACTCTGCTACATCTTTTATATAATCAATTACCCGTTGACTTTCATTCATAGCATCCAACAAATTTTCTGAATGTTGGTCAAAATATCCTATATGTATTGTCCCACCAATTTCTACTTTGCCAGAATCAGGTTTAACTCTACCTGTAATAATATCCATTAGGGTAGATTTTCCCACCCCATTACCACCAATAATTCCGACTCTATCTTCAGGGATAAATTCATAAGTAAAATCTTTGATTAGAGTTCTACTATCGTAGGACTTACAAACATTTTCTAACTCAATAACTTTTTTACCAATTCGACGACCAGGAGTAGAAATATCCACCTTTCCTAAAGCTTGTTTAAACTCCGTTCCTTGCATTTCTTCTATACGTTGAATCCTAGCTTTTTGTTTAGTGCTACGAGCTTTTGGTCCTCGCTTCAACCATTCTAATTCCCGGCGTAATATCCCTTGATGTTTGCGTTGAGAACTAACAACTGATTCTTCAGCTAAAGCTTTCTTTTCTAAATAGTAAGAATAATTTCCAGTATAAGTAAAAAGGTCGCCCCGGTCTATTTCGATAATTTTATTAGTAACTCTGTCGAGAAAATAACGGTCGTGAGTAATTAATAAAATTCCTCCTGAAAAACTATTTAAGTAACTTTGTAACCATTCTACAGACATAGCATCTAGATGGTTTGTTGGCTCATCCATTAACAAAACATCAGGGTCAGAAAGTAAAGCTGCTGCTAAAGCAATACGTTTACGATAACCCCCAGATAAGTTACCAACTTTGGCATCAAAATCTTGAATTCCTAATTTACTGAGGATAATTTTTGCCTTAGTTTCTAATTCCCAAGCATTGGTATTATCCATGCTGTGAGTTACTTCAGAAAAACGCGCCATTAGTCGATCGTCTTCAGGGTGATGGGCTAATTTTTCCGATAATTCTTCATATTCTCGTACCAGTAACATTTGTTCTCCACTATCAGAAAAAACTTGTTCTAATACGGTGTTATTTTCATCTAAATCTGGTTGTTGTGGCAAATAAATAATTCTAGCATTTTGATTAATCAAAATTTGACCACCGTCTATAGGTTCTAAACCAGCAATCATTTTTAATAGGGTTGATTTTCCCGAACCATTTGTACCAATTAAACCAACTTTGTCATTAGCATCTAAACTGAAGTTAGCATCTCTTAAAACTTCTTTGATGCCAAAGTCTTTTTTTACTGATTGAAGTGTGAATATACTCATTTATTTAAGTTAAAAGTCAAAAGTTAATATTTTAAGTCAAAAGTCAAAAGTCAAAAGTCAAAAATTAATATGGCTACAGTCTTTTTAAGTTAAAAGTAAAAAGTCAAAAATTAACATGACTACAGTATTTTTAAATTAAAAGTAAAAAGTCAAAAATTAATTAGGAGAGATTGAAGTAATTATAGAATTATCAACATATATTATATAATCGGATTCTTTTTTTAAGTCAAAAGTCAAAAATTAACTTTTTAAGTCAAAAGTCAAAAATTAATTAGGAGAGATTGAAGTAATTATAGAATTATCAACATACATTATATAACCGGATTCTTTTTTTAAGTCAAAAGTAAAAAGTCAAAAATTAACATTGCTATACTCTAGCACCTACTACCTAAAACATACTTCAACTATTCATATATTTGGGAGTAGGGGAGTAGGGGAGTAGGGGAGTGGGAGAGTGGGGGAGATTGAAGTAATTTAAGAAATTATCAACATATAATATATAACCAGATTCTATATAATTTCGCGCCTTCTGACTTCTTAAAGAAGTAGGGGAAATTGAATATTAAAGTAATTACAGAATTATCAATATATATTATATAACCGGATTATATATAAAACCTACAACCTAAAACCTTCTTCAACTATTACTAACTTCTTGATTAGGCCATAAGTAAATTATTCCTGAAACTATTGTTAAAGCTACAGCTATCCAAAACATAATTATAGCCGGAGTTGCCCAAAATTCAGGTAAGGGGGCAATTAACAAAGAAATAGCAATAATTTGACTTACTGTTTTTAATTTTCCCCAAATATTAGCTCCTGAAATTTGTGTTTGATTAACACGCCAACCAGCTATAGTTAACTCCCTACCTAGAATTAAAAATACTCCCCATGCTGGTACTTTTCCTAATTCAATTAATCCTAATAAAGGTGCTAATACTAATAATTTATCTGCTAAAGGATCTAAAAATTTACCGAGGTCGCTGACTTGGTTAAGTTTTCGTGCTAAATAACCATCTAAAAAATCTGTAACTGAAGCAATTAAAAATATTACTAAACAGATCCAAAGATTCTGATTAGTAGGAGTTTTCAGAATGTAAAGAATCAAAGGTATTCCCAGAAGACGGGAAAAGGTAATCCAATTAGGTATATTCATAAATATTGTGGTAATTGTTAATTGTTAAAAAATTTGGCGTTGCTGAATTAGTGTATGATATTAATCTTAATTCTTTAGGGGTCAGGAGGGAAGAAATAAGAAGAAAGAGTAGTAGAAGAGAAAGTTTTTGTTAGCGCTCTTATGCGGACAAGATATCATACCTCAAATAACCAACGCCAAAAAGTTTTATTTATTTAAAATTATTAAGTTAGGTTGTAGCTCAAAAAA
>NZ_JAAHGK010001064.1:0-2732 GCF_010672505.1 Okeania sp. SIO2B9
TGGCGACAACTCTTAATTATTGCCTTTTTTCAGTGATTAAATTCACTGGAGATAGAGCGGTATTATCCTGTTTGATTAGCGTAATTATTACGCTAACTGTTAGTTACTTTTTGTCCAAAGTCCAATACCTGACTCCTCTGTCATTTATTTATAACTAACCGGACATGATATAGCACGCCCTGCTACCGGATTTAATATAATTCATTGCTTGACATATCAATTTTTTTTGTTATATTTACATTATCTAAGAACATTAACCTTTTTTAATGACAGGATAAACAAACTGTAAAAATCCTGATATTAATCTTATGAGTCCAAATTTACCGCAAGTCAATAAATCTGCCGTACAAGCAGGTGGTCAACTTAGCTTCTTTGAAAAATATCTCACTGTTTGGGTAGCTTTGTGCATTGTCATAGGTATTGCCCTAGGGAAAATATTTCCCGGTGTTGCCAGTGCATTAGATGGCATGAGTATTTATCAAGTATCTATCCCCATCGCCATTTGTCTATTTTTTATGATGTATCCCATCATGGTAAAAATAGACTTTACCCAAACTAGAAATGCAGCTCGCGCTCCCAAACCTGTAATCTTAACATTAGTCGTTAACTGGGTAATTAAACCTTTTACCATGGTAGCGTTTGCGCAAATTTTCCTCGGTTGGCTATTTCGCCCACTATTAACAGGTACAGAAATATTGCGCGGTACAGAAGTAGCATTGGCAGACTCCTACATCGCTGGAACAATATTACTTGGTATCGCTCCCTGTACGGCAATGGTATTAATGTGGGGTTATCTTTCCTACAGCAACCAGGGACATACATTAGTAATGGTAGCGATTAATTCCTTGACAATGTTGTTTTTGTATGCTCCACTAGGACGGTGGTTACTGTCAGCTAATAATTTAACTGTGCCTTGGGAAACTATTGTTTTATCGGTGCTAATTTATGTGGGTTTACCTCTAGCAGCAGGAATGTATAGTCGTTACTGGATTTTCAAAAATAAAGGAAAAGCATGGTTTGAACGTAAGTTTATCAGGTATTTAAGTCCGGTTTCTACTGCTGCTTTGTTGATAACTTTAGTTTTATTGTTTGCTTTTAAGGGAGAATTAATTGTAGAAAATCCTGTTCATATTTTGTTGATAGCAGTACCACTATTTCTCCAGACTAATTTTATTTTTTTGATTACTTATGTAGCAGCTTTAAAAATGAAATTACATTATGAAGATGCCGCTCCTGCTGCTTTAATTGGAGCTAGTAATCATTTTGAAGTAGCGATCGCCACTGCAGTTACTTTGTTTGGCTTAAATTCTGGGGCAGCTTTAGCAACAGTAGTGGGAGTATTAATAGAAGTACCAGTCATGTTGATGTTGGTAGAATTTTGTAAACGTACAGCTTTTTGGTTTCCTCGCCAACCAGAAAAGGCAACTTTATTAGATCCTCGTTGTTTAAATTGTTAGATAGGGAAAAAATTATGTCCACTCTTAAAACTCACATTGCTCTAATCGCAACCAACTTAGAAAAGTCTGTAGAATTTTACCAAGCTTTATTTGGAGTAGCACCAGTTAAGTATAAGTCAGATTACGCAAAATTTGATATTGCTAACCCGCCTCTAAATCTTACCCTTAATTTAGAAGAAAATGTAGAACCAGGTGGGAATTTATCCCACTTAGGAATACAAGTTAGCACTTCTGAGGAAGTGGCAACAGCCATTGAAAGATTTAAAGTGGCCGGACTATCATTATTTGAGGAACATCAAACAGACTGCTGTTATGCACTTCAAGATAAAGTTTGGGTAACAGACCCTGATGGTAACCGCTGGGAGGTTTTTGTAGTCAAAGTGGCAGATACGGCACCAGAGAAAAATATAGTTGCGACTTCTGGCCAAACTCAGTAATATCATGTCCGGTTAAACAGTGATCAATAAATAACTACGGAGGAGTCAGGAGTCAGGAGTCAGGAGGGAAGAAAGAAGGAAGAAGCAAGAAAAAATAGGAGGAAAAGGAGAAAGTTTTTTTTATCACTAATTAGAGCTAGCTGATTAAATCTAAAAGCATTGACATATAAAGACAAGTGCCTTTTTGGGGTCGAAAAAAGTATCTGGTTTTCAGCCCTTAATGCTCATGCATGGAGCGTATTTTAGGCTCATAGTTGGGCAGAACAATCTTGGGACAATTCTTACTCCTACCTCCTCGCTCATTCCCATTTATCCTGTCTTCCCCTCCTGGGAGGGGGAGGGGCGAGGGGTGCGTTGTCTCCTGTCTCCTGTCTCCTACCCCTAATATCTGTACTAACTATCCAACAAATGAGAAATTGTCAGCATCAACTACAGGTGCATTGTCTAATGTGACAAATACACCTCCACTACCTAAACCAGCATCGCTACCATTTTGGTTATAGAATAGATTACCATTATCTGTATTGTATACAATGACAGCATCCTCTGTCGCAGCATCATTATTACTGGTAACAGTGGCAAATACATTCTCAAAACTGTCCCCACTATCAATAGCAGTGAAAGTTGTCCTGTTGATGAGGATGATATCTCGCTCTATATCAAAATCAGTAATCCTATCTTCTCCCAAATCATCTTGGTCATAAGCTTGATATGAACTACCCCGCCGTGTAGACGGACGGGGTTTCTAAGTCCCCGTCAACAAAGTCCGCACTTTGAGATTTTGAGCGCTTCATTTGCCCCAGTTGCCTCATCGAGCCTGTATGTTTACGGGTCGAAT